>CAYSGK010000038.1:0-12908 GCA_964430395.1 uncultured Methylophaga sp. | reverse complement strand
TATTAGCTTCCGCAGGTTGTGATTATGTACAGGGTTACCTGTTTTCAAAGCCACTCCCTGTTGACGAGTTTAAAGCACTCTTAAGCGCGGAGCATCTTGCAGATACTTAGAGCCTAAATGTGGAATATAAAAAATTATAATACCTTTCACCGTAGTAAGAGTTTTGAAACTGAATACAACTCTGTGCTATATTCAACCCTCGATGCTTGCCTTAAAACAATGGGCACTCAAAACATATGACCAGTGAATTATCTCTAGAAGCCCCTCAAGTAGCTCAGGCACGCCTAAACACCTCTTTTACACCGTTTATCGTACAGAATAAACAAAAAGAAGTCATATACGTTAACAGTGCTTTTACTTCTCTGTTTGGCTTTACCCTCAGCGAAATTCCTTCTTCTGATAAATGGCAAGAGCTTAAAAATGGCTTTAAGATAAATCCGTTTAATCCACTAGAAATTGATCTCCGCTGCAAAAATGGCGATCTCCAAACGGTGCTAGCTCATGCTGCCCCCCTCCCGGAGTCAGAGGGTAATCTATTAATAAGCCTGCATAACATTACTGGACACAAACAAACTGAGGGGATGATTCAATTAGCATCTACTGTTTTTCAATATACTAGTGAAGCAATGATTGTCACCTCCGCAGAAAGAATAATCATGGCCATAAATCCAGCTTTTTCAAGGATCTCCGGCTTCTCGGAAGCTGATATTCTAAATGAACCCGTATCGATACTCCTTTCCAAACGCTATAATCCTGAATTCCTAATGGAAACTCGCAATACTATTGATTTAGATGGACAATGGAAAGGAGAAATATGGGCTTGTCGAAAAAATGGCGAAGAATTTCTTGCTTGGGCAACGATTAATACAATCTATAATAAAGACAAAACAGTAAAACAGCGTGTCACCTTGTTTTCAGATATTTCTGAAAAAAGACAAGCTGAATTACTCGTTTTAAAGCAAGCCAACTATGATCCATTAACATCCTTACCCAATCGTGCATTCTTCTACGACCACTTAGAACGAGAAATTAAAAACTCTAATATCTCCAATAAACCTTTAGCTGTTTTCTTTCTTGATTTAGATAAATTTAAAGTGATTAATGATACATTTGGTCACCTTGTAGGAGACAAGTTACTCATAGAAGCAGGCAAACGCATTGCCCAGTCAGTGCCTAATGAAGATGCGGTTGCACGGCTTGGAGGGGATGAATTTACTGTGATTTTATCTAATCTAAATGATCTTAATCAGATTGAACTCATCGCCGATAAAATTATTACCTGTCTAAACCAACCTTTTCAATTAGAAAATAATCTTGTTTATATTTCTACAAGCATAGGAATCACCCTGTATCCTGATGATGGTCTTACTGTCGACGACCTATTAAGAAATGCTGATCAAGCTATGTACTTTGCCAAAGAACTAGGCCGAGGTCGCTACTTCTATTTCACCCAACAAATGCAGCGATCTTCGATGGAGCGCTTTAACCTTACAAATGAGTTGCGTGAAGCCTTAAGGCTTAATCAACTGGAAGTCTATTACCAACCCATTGTTTATTTGCCCACAAAGAAAATCCAAAAAGCTGAAGCATTATTACGCTGGAAACATCCTGAAAAAGGTATGATTAGCCCTGATATTTTTATTCCAATTGCTGAAGAAACTGGTCTTATTAATGAAATAGGTAACTGGGTATTCCTTCAAGCTATTCAGCACGCACAACTTTTTCAAAAACATGATCCTAATTTTCAAGTCAGTGTAAATATGTCACCTATTCAATTTAAAGAACAAAATGATTGGAAATCAGTAATATCAGAAGTGTATTTTTCTAACTGTAATCTGGTAATTGAAATTACAGAAGGCTTACTGGTAGAGGATGACCAGCAAATCATTGAACAATTATTAAACTTTAGAACAGCGGGCATTCAAGTTGCTATTGATGATTTTGGAACGGGTTACGCCTCTTTATCCTATCTCAATAAGTTTGATATCGATTATTTAAAAATAGACAAGTCTTTTATTAGAAATTTATCGGATGACTCAAGTGAAATGGCCTTATCGGAGGCCATCATAGTAATGGCACACAAGCTAGGCCTTAAGGCTATTGCTGAAGGCGTAGAAACAGAACATCAAAGCAACTTACTTTATAGCGCGGGATGTGACTTTATCCAAGGTAACCTGTTTTCTCACCCGTTACCCGTCAGCAAACTCATAGATTCACTGTCTTCAGAGCATGCCACTGAGAGCAAACTGTATTTTGAATGAATTGGTGGCTATGGGTGGATTCGAACCACCGACCCCATCATTATGAGTGATGTGCTCTAACCAACTGAGCTACATAGCCTTTGTGAAGGCGAGCATTTTACGATGCTAGCCACTAAATATCAAGAAATACCTTAAGTTTATAACCAATCCGTTAGTTGGATCCCCATGCCTATACTATTT
Source organism: uncultured Methylophaga sp. (assembly GCA_964430395.1). Lineage (GTDB taxonomy): Bacteria > Pseudomonadota > Gammaproteobacteria > Nitrosococcales > Methylophagaceae. The sequence goes on along the minus strand of CAYSGK010000038.1, from coordinate 10,467 downwards.
GATCTTGAATCATAGTCTATTAGGCTCTCTCCATAGCCATTAAACCATTGGATATACCATCTGCCATGATTTGATAATAAATGAAGAGGAAAGCTCCAGCCTAATTGAAATGCGCCATGATTACCGCTACTACGAAGATTATTTCTAATCATAAAATCAAAGTTATGCTGGCCTTTTTTATAGACTCCACTCAACTCAAAATTGCCAAGATATTTATCAATATCTCGATTATCGTCATTTTTCTTACTTTCGGGAACTCGCCACCAAGGCTTGAATGATAGATAAAAATTCTCTCGTTCAAAAATAAAATCGGCATAGACCCTGTTCCAGCTACGCGATAATCCGCTTGATTGTCCATTAGATTGATGAACAAAACCGGTTCGAATCACTGAATTATGCCAGCCAAAATAATCCTGATCTCGTTTAAAGGATAGCCATGCTTCTGGTTCATGATTTGAATCTCGAAATGGTGCTGAACCCTCTTTATTAAACATCTGCCAAAAAGAACGGTTAGTATAAGCAACATATAAATCACCTTTTCCAAAAAGCACACTACGCGCTACAGGGACTTTTACACTTAATTGAAATTTGGTTTCCCACGGTTGGAAATCAAAACCTCTATCGGGATCCGCCGCATCAAACGGCTGCTCATTGGGTGGAGATAAGTTGTTGCTTAGTATTATGTAATTAGGTTTATGGGCTTGCAAGGAAAAGGGATTACTTTGTTGTTTTTGCTCAAAGGCAACACGGCGTTTGATCGCAGAGTTGATCGGTGTTGTCTGTTGAGCATCCTGTAACGCTTGATTACTAAGTTGCAAGCAAATATCTTTTAGTTCTCCCACTGTTACTGACTTTTTAGCTGTCTCCATTTGGTTCAGCAAACAGCTGTCCATAGAAAATGATGCTAGCGCAGGGTCGGCAATCAATCCAGTAATAAACACTATTGTAGTTACTAATCTTTTCATCACCTAACACCCCTGTGCAATAGATTATCTATTCTAAAGATCTACACATTAAAACGGAAATGCATGACGTCGCCATCATTGATAATGTAGTCTTTACCTTCTAAACGCCATTTCCCTGCGTCTTTAGCACCAGCTTCACCCTTAAACGCCACAAAATCATCATAGCTGATAACTTCTGCACGAATAAAGCCTTTTTCAAAGTCAGTATGAATAACACCTGCACCTTGTGGGGCTGTGGCGCCAACTTTAACTGTCCATGCCCGCACCTCTTTCACGCCTGCAGTGAAATAGGTTTGTAGACCCAACAATCCATATCCACCTCGAATTACACGGTTTAATCCTGGTTCATCTTGACCAATTTCTTGCAAAAACTCCATTTTTTCCTCATCGTCTAATTCAGCAATTTCTGATTCAATCGATGCACAAATAACAACAACAACGGCTCCTTCTTGCTCCGCCAGCTCATTGACACTATCTAAAAATAAATTATTTTCAAAACCATCTTCTGCTACATTAGCGATATACATAGTCGGTTTAATGGTTAATAGATGCAATTCTTTTAGTAAGGCTAGATCATCTTCATCTAGCCCCATGCCACGAACAGGTTTACCTTCATTGAGTACGGCACTCATTTTAATCAGCAACGCTAAGCGTGCTTTAGCAATTTTATCGCCGCCTTTCGCATCACGGGTTGTTTTAGTAATGGCTTTATCAACACTTTCCAAGTCAGCTAAGGCTAGCTCGGTATTGATAACTTCAATATCATCTAACGGTGAGATTCTATTGGCAACATGAATAACATTTTCATCTTCAAAACAACGCACAACATGGGCAATAGCATCTGTTTCACGGATATTTGCCAAGAACTTATTACCCAGTCCTTCGCCTTTTGATGCACCTGCAACAAGGCCTGCAATATCAACAAACTCCATGGTGGTTGGCAAAGTACGTTCTGGCGATACAATTTCAGCTAATGCATCCATTCTAGGATCAGGCACTGGTACCACACCTACATTAGGCTCAATGGTACAAAATGGATAATTTTGTGCTTCAATTCCCGCTTGTGTTAGTGCATTAAATAAGGTTGATTTACCTACATTAGGTAGACCAACAATGCCACATTTAAATCCCATGATATTTCCTAAATATTAATTATGATCACTTTCCACGATAAGTATTTTAAAACTATTTTTAACGCCGGCATGGCGAAACGAAGTAACCGCAGAATCAAAAGACGACTCGTGAAAGACCTCATTGTGAATGTAGCCAATTCATGGCCTTTTCTAAATCACCTGACACTACATCAGATAAGACGCGTATTGAGTCTTCAATAGCAGTATTAATGGCTTGCCGATCGGATTGTGATGGTTTGCTCAGCACATAATTTGATACATCTTTACTATTTCCAGGATGATCAATGCCTAGCCGACAGCGTAAAAAATCTTTATTCCCCATTTTTAAAATAATATCTCGCAGGCCGTTATGACCGCTATGACCTCCCCCTATTTTTAGACGAGCAACGCCTGCTGGCAAATCAAGCTCATCATGAACAATGAGTATATTCGTTGAAGGAATTTTATAAAAATTGGCTAATGAGGCAACCGATTGGCCGCTGCGGTTCATAAACAACTGCGGCTTTAATAAAAACAGCTTATGTCCAGAAAGTTGGCACTGAGCCAACTGACCATGATATTTACTGTCAGCAGAAAATGTGACATTCATATCATGAGCCAGTTGATCCAGCCACCAGAACCCGACATTATGCCGAGTGTGTTCATATTGAGGGCCTGGGTTACCCAATCCGGTGATTAACCAGTTAGCCATACCATCTGTCCTCAGAAGAGCGTACTCGTTATCAATGAATTTGCTGTTTTTCTTGTACGCATATAGGATGGACTAGCAAAGCATATATTATCGATGTAATAGTCACTCTATTGCTCGATAATACAACGCGATTAGCCCATTCAGTAGGGGTGCTAGAAATCTGCAAATTCATTGGTCACGAGTATTTAGTCTTCTGTCGCTTCTTCAGCGTCATCAGCACCCGCTTCTGCATCATCACCAGCAACATCATCTTCTTCAACCTCAACAACGACACGAGGCGTATGAATATTTACAACTGCTTGGTCGTGAGAAGAACGTTCACCCTCTTCTAAATGCTCTTCTTGACCATGCGACAATGCTGTCAAAGTAACACCTTCTGGTAATACGAGCTCTGTTAAGTGAATACTCGCATCCAACTCCAAGGCAGAAATATCAACCTCAATATATTCCGGCAAATCAGCTGGCATACAAGAAATTTCGACATCGGTCATTAAGTGAGCAACCGCGCCACCCAGCTTAACGCCAGGAGCAACATCTTCGCCAATAAAGTGAAGCTGTACTGTCATAGTCATCAACTGTTTAGCATCAATACGTAAAAAATCCGCATGCATGATCTTCACATCACTTGCAGGGTGACGTTGCAAATCTTTCAAAACAACTTTATTTTTCTTGCCGTCAACAACTAATGTAAGAATGTGAGCATAAAATGCTTCTTCTTCAAGGTGGCGGAGGAACTTGTTGTGTTCCAGTGAAATAGATACTGGCGCATCATCACCACCATATACAATAGCTGGAACTTGACCCGCATGACGTAGGCGGCGGCTCGCACCTTTCCCCGCGTCAGTACGTAGTTCAGCGTGAACTTCAAATAAATTTTTCATTTTTTTCTCCAAAACAATGAACACCGTAGCGTCCATTAAAAATGCCGTCTACTGACGGCTAACATTGCCTCCCTTGCGACCAGAGAGACATCAAAAATAGCTATAAAGCTACTAAATTAAGAACTATGCAAAGTCTTAGTCCATATATAAAGAGCTAACTGACTCCTCGTTACTAATTCTATACATTGCTTCAGCAAGCATTTCAGCAATACTTAATTCCCGAATTTTTTTGCATGCTTTTGCATGTGTTTGCAGTGGAATAGTGTTGGTTATAACCAACTCATCCAAAACTGATGCTTCAATATTATCAATTGCCGCCCCCGATAAAACAGGATGCGTACAATAAGCCACAACCCGTGCGGCTCCTTTTTCTTTTAATGCGGCGGCGGCGGCACACAATGTCCCTGCCGTATCAACCATATCATCAATTAATACACACGATCTCCCCTCAACATCGCCAATAATATTCATTACCTTAGCGACATTAGGCTTAGGTCGGCGTTTATCAACGATGGCCAGCTCTACATCTAATAATTTAGCCAATGCGCGAGCACGCACCACACCACCGATATCAGGCGAAACAACGACTAAATCTTGAAGTTTTTGCTTCCAAATATCGCCCAATAAAACAGGTGAAGCATAGACATTATCAACAGGGCAATCAAAAAAGCCCTGAATTTGATCAGCATGCAAATCAACGGTTAACACACGATCAGCACCAACTCCGGTTAACATATTTGCAACCACTTTAGCTGTTATCGCTACGCGGGCAGAACGTGGTCGGCGATCTTGTCGAGAATAGCCAAAATACGGTATTACCAAGGTAATTCGTTTAGCTGAGGCACGACGAATAGCATCCGTCATCACCATTAATTCCATTAAGTTATCATTTGCTGGCATACACGTAGGCTGGACAATAAATACATCTTTACCGCGCACATTATCTAAAATCTCAACCATGATTTCGCCATCGCTAAATGACTCTACCGTTGCTTTACCTAAAGGCACATTGAGAAATTTTGCAATACTTCGCGATAATTCGCGATTAGCATTGCCAGAAAACACCATCATGCTATTGTCTGCAGTGCGTTCTTGTAATTGGAGTAATCTGTTTTTGCTCACAGTAAATGCGCCGAGGTTTTGTCAAACAAAAAAATGGCTGGGGTACCAGGATTCGAACCTGGGAATGCAAGGATCAAAACCTTGTGCCTTACCGCTTGGCGATACCCCAACAGATAAACTTATTTTAACATTTTGCAGCAATGTTATGCATTCATTTTCATGCATTGTGTGAGCGGTGACTCATTACACCCTTTTGCAATAAAGCCTTGCCAATTATCTGGCAATATCTCTAGCACTTTTTGTGCTTGCTGCTGACTTTCAAAATCAACAAAAACACAGGCTCCTGTTCCCGTCATTTTTGGCGATCCATATTGTGACAACCAATCTAACGCTTCAGCAACAGGTGGGTAATTTTTCTTTACCACATCCTCACAAACATTCCTGCTCTCCCCCGAAAGGAAGCGCGATATTGTGATAGATCTACAGTCTCTAGTCAATTCAGGCGATGCAAATATTTCTGCTGTCGACACGTGGCAATTTGGGGAAATGACCATATACCAAGGCTCCGGAGGCGATATTGCCAGTAGTTTGTCCCCCACACCTTCTGCCCAAGCAGCATATCCATGAATGAAAACAGGCACATCTGCGCCTAAGCCAAGCCCAAGTTGCGCTAATTCATCATTTGATAACTGGCATTTCCAGAGTTGATTTAACGCCACTAAGGTGGTGGCTGCATTTGAACTTCCCCCACCTAAACCACCTCCCATGGGTAGTTTTTTATCTAATGAGATGAACGCTCCCCGCTTAACTTTGGCATAATTTTGCAGTAGTTTTGCAGCGCGCACAATCAAATTATCACTATCATTCACGCCCTCTATTGAGTTCGACAATCGGATCTCTGATTGTTCCGTTATTTTAAACTGCAAATAATCACAATAATCTAGAAATTGAAACACCGTTTGCAACTCATGGTAGCCATCATTTCGCCGCCCTGTAATGTGCAAAAATAAATTAATTTTTGCGGGCGCAGGCCACGTTTTCACTTAGCCTCTTTCCATGAGGTGATCACTAAACGTAAACTACGATCAGGCTGTGTAATAAATATTTTAGAAGGCAGTGAATACTGCTTAAAAGGCACATACCGTTTAAAATCAATATCCCAGCCTTGTTGAACTAAGTGAATTATTTGACCCTTATCATCATATTCAACCAACTCAATTTTCGATTGCTGATGCGGCAAACCTCGCACCCAATCTCGTAAAGCTTTAATAGGTAATTGTACTCCTAATGTTTGAGTAACTAGCTCTTCTGCATTGTTTGAGTGTAATTTTTTGCCGTCATCCATGGTCATTGTTACCTGGGAGTTATCTCCCTTGAGACTGACACCACCTTGGGCAAAAGGCCCTAATAACTGTATCTGAAATGCATCATTATTTTGTTGCCAGCGCAAACCCACATTCCATGCTTCTTTTTTGTTTCTGATAACGGTTCGACCTTGAATTTTCCAATTATTCAATTGTAATAATTCTATTTGCCGCGCTTGCGCTAAAGCCTCAGGGCTTGTGTCTGGCCGTGTCTGCCAGATGGGAACACATGCTGTTAGCGCAACAGCAATAATCAAGCATAAAGTTAGTCTTCTAAACACCGTTACCGCACAAGACGACGCATAGTGTCGTTTAATAACTTATTCTTTGCCTCTTTTTTCTCAGCTTGTTGCCAAATTTGCTTAGCTTCATCATGCTTTCCTTGCACCCATAATACTTCGCCTAAATGTGTAAGCAATTCCACATCTGGCTTTATCACAACGGCTTGCCTTAAATAATCTTCTGCTTTTTCTAGTTTGCCCATACGATAATAAACCCAGCCCAAACTATCTAAATAAAAAGCATCATTAGGCCTCAAAGATACGGCTTTGTTAATCAGTTCAAAGGCTTCTTGATAGCGATCTGTACGATCCGCCAAGGTATAGCCTAATGCATTTAACGCTTGGTGATTATTTGGATCTTTTGCCAAGATTTCCTTTAAGTCTTTTTCTAGCACGTCTAAACGATTTAATGGCTCTGCAACCATCGCTCTAGCATGTAATAAATCAATATTCCCCGCGTTTTCTTTAAGCGCTTGAGTATAAAGATCAAATGCGGCTTGCTTTTGCCCACGCTCAATCAAAAATTGTGCCTCAAATAAATAATATTGAATGGCTCTTTGTGGCTGCTCTTTTCGTAGTAATTTCAAATGCGCCCGCGCTTTATCTAAATTGCCATTATCTGCCAGCAAATTAATATAGCGAGTTTGTGCAGCATTAAATCGAGGACTATCTGCCGGCACCGATGCATACCAAATTAATGCAGCATCATTATTTTTATTCATTTCTTCTGCCAAGCCCATAAAATAAGAAGCCTGTTTAGCATGATCGCCCAGCGCCGCTAATTTACTAAAATAGCTCTTTGCTAAACTAGCGTCCTTCTCTTGCATCGCTAATAAGCCTAGCGCAAAAATCACCTCTTCATTATCAGCTTGTTCAGCATGAAGTTGCTCAAAAACCCTGCGTGCTTGAGCTATTTTATTATTTTGACCTAACAATTTAGCATATGAAAAACGTACTGAATAACTGGCATTTTTTTGATTCGCCGCCGTCTTTAACACGGCCTGCGCTTGCTCACCTTTACCTAAATTCTGCAAAATTTCTGCTTTTAAAACCAAGGCGTCTTCACGATTAACTTGCTGCTTCAATACTTGTTCAATTGCAGATAACGCAACATCATAACGTTTTGAAATGGCAGCTAAGCGACTATACGCAAACAAAGCTTCGGGATCATTCTTTTTGTATGCATCCAAGCTATCAATCACATGTATAGCTTGATCAGCATTAGCTAGTTCAATCAAATTATCTGAAACTCGTGACAGAAATTCACGTGATCTTTCGGGTGATAGCTCAAGCGCCGTATTAACTACATTAACCACCCCTGCAAAATCTTTTTGCAACATAAGAAATGGTGCACGGGTGATATACACATCAGCATCATCCGGATCAACTTCGGCCCATCGTTTTAAAGCGCGATCAATGCGCTGTTGATCGCGGGAAAAAAGCGCTATTTCTGCTGAGCGGCTCGCAAGCGATGGCGATTCCGATACCGTTGAAGCTTTATAATATAAATCTACTGCCGTAGCCATTTGTCCACGCTGTCCTGCTATTTCTGCCGTAGTAAGATAATAGATAAGTTCGGGGGTGAGCGGCAAAGGTTCGACTTCTGATCCCGCCACAAGCTCGGCCTGATCCTCCTCAACCAGTTGAGGCGAAGTTAAGGCTTTATCCGCTGTCTGCGCGGGTGCGGCGACACATGCTACAAGCACCATTAAGGTGCTAAAGAGTAAAGCCTGCTTTAAAAAATGAAACACACTTCTCAAATAGTGTTGTAAAAAACTCATAAAAAACGATCCTAAAGCTTGATTTTGCTAGAATAGCAGTTTCACTATTCAAAAACAGTAAAGTTTACCAGTATTTAGCCTATATGCAATTTGTCACCTATGGTCTTAACCATAAAACCGCCCCGGTTCCTATTCGTGAAAACATCGCATTTAATGACGATGCGCTTCCTCACGCACTGACATCACTCATGCAACATCCGAATGTAATTGAAGCGGTTATCTTATCGACATGCAATCGCACCGAAGTCTATTGCTACATTGACGGTAACTCAGACAACATTATCTGCCCATGGTTGCACCAGTTTCACCAGCAAGCTGAAAATACTTTAGATGAATACCTTTATTGTCATCAAGGTAATGATGCAATTAACCATTTATTTCGTGTTGCATGCGGTCTTGACTCCATGGTGTTAGGCGAACCACAAATATTAGGACAAATAAAAACCGCATACAGCCACGCATTGAATAATGGTTCACTACAAAAAGTGTTGGGGCGATTATTTCAACATGCATTCACTGTCGCCAAACAAGTACGTACGGATACGGCTATCGGCAATAGCCCTGTTTCTGTTGCCTTTGCCGCGGTCAGCCTGGCCAAACAAATATTTAGTAAATTATCTGACTCAACGGCATTATTAATCGGTGCCGGTGAAACCATCGAACTAGCAGCTCGCCACCTTCATGATAATGGCATTGGTCGTATCATTATTGCTAACCGAACTATTGAGCGCGCACATAACCTGGCCATGACTGTTGAAGGTTACGCGATTAGTTTAAGTGAAATGCCATCTCATTTACCTGAAGCCGATATTGTAATCAGCTCAACGGCCAGCCAATTACCTATTTTAGGAAAGGGTGCTGTTGAACGCGCCTTAAAAGATCGTAAACGTCGGCCAATGTTTATGGTTGATATTGCTATGCCACGTGATATTGAGCCTGAAGTTGCCAATCTAGAAGATGTTTATCTATATTGTGTTGATGACTTGCATGAGATCATTGATGAGAATTTACAATCACGTCGCGAAGCCGCACAACAAGCCGAAGAAATTATTGATACACAAGTCGAGCATTTTATGGCGTGGATCCGAACGCAAGATGCCGTCCCTGTTATAACAGCGATACGAGAACGAGCAGAATCAGAAAGTGAACAGCTACTCAATAAGGCAAAAAAACAACTTGCGCAAGGCCTTCCAGCAGAACGAGTGGTCAGCGAATTAGCACGCACACTAACTAAAAAACTATTACATGAGCCGAGCCGCCAACTGCGGCAATCTGGTTTAGATACCGACAACAATCTAATCGAAGCGGCGCGTAGCCTCTTCAATTTAGAAAAAAGAGATTAATGTGAAAGATTCAATCAAACATAAACTAGAAACCCTTGTTGAACGCCATGAGGAAATAGCAGGGCTATTAGCAGAGCCAGAAACCATGGCTGACCAAAATAAATTCCGTGAATTATCACAAGAATATGCACAATTAGAACCCGTCGTTAAAAACTTTACTGACTATAAAGCCAGCATAGTCGCCATTGATGATGCCAAAGAAATGCTCAAAGAAGACGACCAAGAAATGCGTGAAATGGCTAAGGAAGAACTAGCCGAAGCGCAAGCATCTGAACAACAACTTGAGCTAACGCTGCAAAAATTATTATTACCGAAAGATCCTAACGATCAACGCAATATCTTCTTAGAAGTGCGCGCCGGAACAGGTGGTGACGAAGCCGCATTATTTGCTGGTGATTTATTCCGCATGTACTCCCGTTATGCCGAGTCTCGTAAATGGGGCGTAGAGCTCATCACCGCACAAGAAAGTGAGCATGGCGGCTATAAAGAAGTCGTTATTAAAGTGATTGGCGATGGCGCTTTCTCACGATTAAAATTCGAATCAGGTGGTCACCGCGTGCAACGTGTGCCTGAAACTGAATCACAAGGTCGCATTCACACTTCCGCTTGTACCGTCGCTATCATGCCTGAAGTCGATGAAGTCGACCAAGTCGTTATTAACCCCGCCGATCTGCGAGTTGATACCTTTCGCGCATCCGGTGCAGGTGGTCAGCATGTAAATAAAACCGATTCTGCCATTCGTCTCACTCACCTGCCCACCGGTATCGTAGTTGAATGCCAAGATCAACGCTCACAACATAAAAACCGTGCGCAAGCGATGTCCGTTCTAGCGGCTCGCATCATGTCAGAACAACAAGATAAAATTGACTCTGAACAAGCAGAAACACGTAAATTACAAGTCGGTAGCGGCGATCGCAGTGAACGCATTCGCACCTACAACTACCCGCAAGGTCGCTTAACCGATCA
>CAYSGK010000037.1:0-13134 GCA_964430395.1 uncultured Methylophaga sp. | reverse complement strand
AAGATCACAATAATGACTTACTTTCATTATCTTAACTATCTGTTTTATATAAAGTATTGTTGATTAAAGGTTTTTGCGCCTATCCTTATCCATAGTTCAAGTTAAATAGAGCTTGCTGTACAATAGCTACTTTATTTTTTATGACAGACTTGCTCCACTTGAAACTCAGATTGCAACAACTCGAAAAACAGCTAAAACTGACTATGCTTGCAGATCGGTTTGCCTTGCGCCGTCGTCTACAAAACCTACGTAAAAATAGCAATGCAAAACCTGAACAATTAACGGCTTTAGAACAACAAATTATAAAATCTGTTGAGCTGCGTTCCCTGCGTCAAAAACACATTCCAAAACCTGAATTTAATGGTGATCTGCCTGTTATTGAACGGCGAGAAGAAATAGCCAAAGCAATCAGTGAAAACCAAGTCATTATCCTTAGCGGTGAAACTGGCTCGGGCAAAACAACGCAGTTACCAAAAATTTGTTTGGAGCTTGGTCGTGGCGTGGCGGGTTTAATTGGTCACACCCAACCACGGCGTATCGCAGCCCGCACGGTCGCTACGCGTATTGCAGAAGAACTAAAATCTGAACTCGGTGATATTGTCGGTTATAAGGTGCGATTTCATGACCAAGTAAAAGCCGATAAAAGTTATATCAAATTGATGACTGATGGTATTTTACTCGCTGAAACGCAAAACGATCGATTTTTAAATCAATATGACACCATCATTATTGATGAGGCACATGAACGTAGTCTTAATATTGATTTTCTACTCGGTTATCTCAAACAATTATTACCGAAACGCCCTGACTTAAAAGTTATTATTACTTCGGCAACTATTGATACGCAACGTTTTTCAGAACACTTTAATAATGCCCCGGTTATTGAAGTAACAGGCCGAACTTATCCTGTTGAAATTCGTTATCGCCCACCTGCTGGTGACGATGATGAACAACGCGATTACGATATGATTCGCGGTATTATTGAAGCGGTGGATGAACTTTGCAAAGAAGGTCAGGGCGATGTGCTGGTCTTCTTATCAGGTGAACGCGATATTCGCGACGTTTCTGAGGCATTACGGAAACATGATCCACCTAATACCGAAATTCTACCTCTACTCGCTCGTCAATCAGCAGTAGAACAAAACCGAGTATTTAAAACAGGTCAACATCGGCGTATTGTTTTAGCCACTAATGTCGCCGAGACTTCATTAACCGTGCCTGGGATCCGCTATGTAGTCGACCCCGGTTTTGCACGTATTAGTCGTTATAGTGTGCGAAATAAGGTGCAACGTCTACCCATCGAAAAAGTGTCGCAGTCTAGCGCCAACCAACGATCAGGTCGCTGTGGACGTGTTGCCGCGGGTATCGCTATTCGATTGTATGATGAAGATAATTTTAATAACCGCCCTGCTTTTACTGATCCTGAAGTATTAAGAACTAATTTAGCTTCGGTTATTTTACAAATGTCATCGCTTAAATTAGGTGAAGCTGCAAAATTTCCATTCATTAATCCACCGCCACAAAAAATGATTAATGATGGTTTTCGCTTATTAGAAGAAATTGCTGCTGTAAATAAACAGCATACACTCACAGAAGTGGGTCGTCAGATAGCTAAATTACCAATAGATCCGCGTATTGCTCGCATGGTCATTTCAGCACAAAAGTTAAATAGCCTAACCGAAGTTCTTATTATCGCTAGTGCTTTAAGTATTCAAGATCCACGTGAACGGCCAATGGACAGACATCAGGCGGCCGATGAAGCCCACAGTAAATATAAAGATGAACGCTCTGATTTTCTAGGTTTTATCAAACTCTGGGAACATTATCACGATAAGAAAAAACACCTGACTCAAAATAAATTACGTAAATATTGCAAAGAACATTTTTTATCATTTATTCGCCTACGTGAATGGCACGATATTCATCAGCAATTACATGTGCAAGTGACACAAATGGGACTAAAACCGAATAAAGTTCCCGCTGATTACCAAGAAATTCACCAAGCATTATTGTCAGGTTTACTCAGCAATATTGCCTTTAAAAGCGACAAAACAGAATACACAGGCACGCGTAATCTTAAACTTAAAATATTCCCCGGCTCAGCCTTGCACAAAAAAGGGCCTAAATGGATGATGGCTTCTGAACTGGTTGAAACAGGTCGCCTTTATGCTCGCATCGTGGCTAAAATAGAACCCGAATGGATTGAGCCTATTGCGGGTGAATTAGTCCGCCGTCAATATGCCGATCCCCATTGGGAGAAAAAGCCGGCTCAAGTGGTCGCTTTTGAACAAGTCTCATTATATGGCCTGCCCATCGTTGCCCGTCGCCGAATTCATTTTGGCCCTATCGACCCCATTATGTCACATGAGATTTTTATTCGTGATGCCTTAGTTCAAGGTGATTGGCATTGTCGTGCGCCTTTCTTTCAGCACAATTTAGATCTAATCAAAAGTATTGAACAGCTGGAACAAAAATCACGTCGTCGTGATGTATTAGTTGATGATGAAGTATTATTTCAATTTTACAAAGAACGTATCCCTAACCATATTATTAATGGTGCCGGTTTTGAAAAGTGGCGTAAAAAGGCTGAAAAAGATCAGCCTAAACTATTGTTTTTAGATCGTGATAATTTAATGCAGCATCAAGCCGATCATGTAACCGATGATGCCTTTCCCGATCAAATATTGCTTAATCTAGTGCCGCTTAGTTTGGAATATCATTTTGAACCGGGCAAGGCGCATGACGGGATTACCCAGACTATTCCTTTGTCACTGCTCAACCAAACCAATGCTGAACGTTATGAATGGTTAGTGCCGGGCTTATTGCGAGATAAAGTCATATTTTTAATTAAGAGCCTACCTAAATCACAACGTCGTCACTTTATCCCTGTGCCCAATTATGCTGATAATTGCTTAAAAAACATGTCCGCTGAATCAGGCGCATTATTAGCTGCTTTAAGCGAACAATTACGTAAACAAACAGGCGTCGATATTGCCATATCAGATTGGAAAACAGCTGAATTACCCAATTATCTGCAAATGAATTTCAAAATAGTCGATGATGACGGAAAATTACTTGATGAAAGCCGAGATTTGGTTCAACTTCAACACAAGTGGGCTAAACAAGCCGCCGCTAGCTTTAGGCAGTTACCCGATAGTGATTATGAGCAACAAGGTTTAACTTCATGGTCTTTTGATGAATTACCAGAGAGCATCACTTTGCAACAAAATGGCCTTGAAATGACTGCATATCCGGCCTTAGTCGATAGAGGCGATCATGTTGATTTAACATTGATGGATACACGTAAACAATCGGTAGATTTTACGGCTCAAGGCTTACGTCGTTTATTTATGCTAGCCCAAGCTGATTCTATTAAATATTTACGTAAACACCTGCCTGATATTAAAACAATGTGCATGCATTATGCGAATGTTCCCCCTTCGCCTTTTAGTGATGAGCTGAAAGACGACAAACTAACCCCCTGTGAACAGCTTAAAACCGACCTTATTCATGTTGCTTTTGATCGCTGTTTTTTATTAGAGCAAACACCGATAACTAACAAACAAGACTTTGAGCAGCGCTTAGAAGAAAAACGTAGTGAATTAATCAATATTGCCAGTACCCTAGCCAAGCAAGTTGCCAAACCCTTAGCTGAATACCATGCTATTGCTAAACGCTTATCTAACAAAATGCCGTTAACGGCGATTGATGCCATCAAAGAAATTCGTGAGCAATTAAACCATTTGTTATATCAAGGCTTTGTTCATCACACGCCTGATAGTGTATTAAAACGATTACCCCTATATTTTCAGGCTATCGGTCAAAGGCTCGATAAACTTGCTGACAATCCATCGCGTGATAAACAGTGGATGGCTGAGGTGGCACCGTATTGGCAACACTATTTAAGTCATTTTAATTCAAACACGACCACTGAATTCGAAGATTACCGCTGGATGGTAGAAGAATTTCGGATATCACTCTATGCTCAAGGCATTAAAACCTCCTACCCTATCTCTACTAAACGCTTAGATAAGCAGTGGTCAGTCTGCTAACTCATCTATCACCCATGGCTTAGGCGGTCCATTCCAATAACCTTGGGCATAATTAACACCTAACTCACCTAATTTATTAAAAACATCTTTATCTTCAACAAACTCAGCAATTGTTTTTAAGCCCATAACTTGGCCAATGCTGTTAATTGAATCAATCATTGCTAAGTTTACTGGATCAGTCAAACAGTCTTTTACAAACATGCCATCAATTTTTAAGTAATCAATGGGCATTTGTTTTAAATAAGCAAACGATGACAGACCACTACCAAAGTCATCTAAAGCAAATTGACAGCCAAATTCACCTAACTTAGTCATCAACCGTAAAGCCGCAGTTATATTAGATATTGCAGCCGTCTCGGTAACCTCAAAACAAATGCTTGCTCCTGATCCTCGAAAATCATTTTGGCTGATAATATTTATAACCTCTTCATAGAAACGCTCATTACCTAAAGATAGTCCAGATAAATTAATTCCATACACACCGGCAATATTACTCCCCTTCAATATGGCCGCATTTAACGTATTAACAACCTGTTGCAGAACCCATAAATCAATAGCTACAATTAAGTTGTAATGCTCCGCAGCAGGTAAAAATAGCCCCGGAGGAATTATCGCATCATCATCATCTATCATCCGTATAAGCAACTCATAATGAGGCTGCTTTTCTTTACCAGTAATCTGCTCTATCTTTTGATAGAAGAGTACAAAGTTATCATGTTCTATTGCATGCTGAATACGGGTTACCCATGCCATTTCACCTGCACGTTGCGCCAAAAACTGATCATCATGTCGATAAATATGTATGCGATTACGACCCGCATCTTTTGCGGCATAACACGCACTATCAGCTTGCTTAAAAAGATCAGTCAGTGTGCAATTAGTATATGTTTTGACTATTCCAATACTGATCCCGACATTAAAACTTTTCTCCTCATAGATAAACCGAAAATAGCGCAAGGCCAGTAATACTTTTTCTAATTGTTTTTCAGCCACTTCTATTGAGCAGTTAAATAGTAATATTGCAAACTCATCACCGCCAATACGAGCTAATAAATCAGAATTTCGTAGCCCTTGTTTTAATAACATTGCTATCTGCTTTAATAATTGATCACCAGCAATATGGCCACAAGTATCATTTACCACCTTAAATTGGTCTAGATCGAGATAACAAAGAATATGCTCGCCTTTACTTCTATCATCTAACAATGCTTGTAATGTCGTTTCAAAGAAAAAACGATTTGGTAAACCAGTAAGTGAATCATGTCGTGCTTGATATGATAATTTCTCAGTGAGTTCATGCTCTTGTGTTACATCTTGAATATGCATCACGGCATATTCAAACTCACCCTTGTTGTTTCTTACTGATGCACCAACGACATCAACCCAAACATATGTTTCTCCATCTCCACGCAAAAATCTATCTGTAGAATGATATCTATGACGTTTACCTTCAATTATTTCAGTAAATAATTGAATATTTTTATTATACTGTTCTGACAATGATGCATCAGTAAACTGCTTTCCCAATATTTCCTTTTCAGAAAAACCAAATAACTTGCATGCAGCCTTATTAACTTTAAATATATGTGTATCAGAATCAATTAATGCCATCGCTATACCGGCATGTTCAAATGCACCATTTGAAAACTGTTCACTTTTACGTAACAATTCAAGAAGTTGACCTTTCTTCTCATTATTTTCTGTTAAATCTTCAATAAGATCGATGTTATCTAGCCTTAAAGATAAACCTTCTATGACGGCTTGATTTGCTTTTTTAGCCGTGAAAACCATTGCAATGTAATAAACGATGATGGTTAGGGTAGCCATAGGCTCAATTCGGGCTAAACCTATTGCTGTCAATATAAGTAAAGGCGTGATAAAAGAATAATAAATACGCAAATTGGCTACATTTGAGCCAAGGGCGCCTGCTGTGGCACCCCCATAATATAAAATTAGAAATAATTGAAATGACAATGGCCAATCCACTTGTAACATTGACCCTAAAACGCCAAAAAGACAACCTCCTACAAAAGATAATATTATAAATGAACGTTCTATTTTCGTTATATCGGAATACTTGACCTTATTATCTAAATCAACTAATTTAGTTTTGGCACGCTTTATTTGAAATAGATAATCAATTGAACCGGCTAAAACCAATATCAGCCATATAAGAACCACGCGGAAATCAACAATATTCCATGCAATATAGGCAACTATGGTATTCCCTATAATTCCAGCCCAAAGACCAATGGGTGCTTGTTTGAGATAAAGGACTAACCGTGCTTTATCTATTTCAAGCTGATATCTTGAGTTAATAGGGGGCTGTTTTAACTTTGTCCTCAACATTTCCTCCCTCCAAACAGAATGGTTAAATATTTAAGAAGTAGCTTCTAAATAGATATCTAACAATACCATTCTATATTCACAAAGTATATTGCGTTCAGCATACATTCATATGACACTTGCTAATATTTACCATACAGCCATACTAAAAGGAGCGCTGCTATGAAAAATATTATTTCAACAATTAGTTTAACAACACTATTAACATTCTCATCATCAACATTATTTGCAGATGACGATGATTATCAAACAAATGATTATTACCAAGATATGGCTCGCGTCATTCACGCAGAACCACAATACAGAACTGTTCGCGTTTCAACACCGCAACGTGAGTGCTGGCAAGAACGACAACAGCAAACAAATTATAATCAACATCATTCCTATACCAGCACGATTGCAGGCGGTATCGTAGGCGGAGTGGTTGGTAACCAATTTGGCGGCGGAGATGGCAAAAAAATAATGACTGTTGCTGGTGCTTTACTTGGTGGCTCTGTCGGCCGAGATTATAATTATAATAATTCACCGAAACATACTAATTATAATACCGTTGAACAATGCCGAACTATTGATCGATACCATCAAGAGCAGCAAAATGATGGCTACCTAGTCAGTTATCGATATAATGGTAAAACTTATACAACGCATATGGATCATCGCCCTGGAAAACGAATTCCAGTCGAAGTGTCAGTGCGCCCTGTAAACAATTATTACTAAATTTAGACTGTTTAGACTGGAAATACAGAGTCAAATCGTGGTATTTTATAGTTTGAAGTATAAATAACACTTCATTCAGCTTAGGTTCAGTTTGGTTTTGCTAAAGTAGTTCTAACAGCCGAAGTTATAGAGCTGGAGCTATAGTAATATAGTGCCCTTTTCTGAAATAAAGTTGAAATTTTTTTTAATCGGAGAGAAATATGAAATTGAACAACAAACTTATCATGCTTGCTGGTGCCGCTACTTTAGCATTCAGCACGGTATCATTACCTGCCTTTGCTGATGATGCACCTTATACAGTAACCGATGGTAAGTATCTAGATGCTGATAGCTACAAAGGCTTTAAATTATTCCGTAACTGGTGTTCACGTTGCCATGCTAAATATGGCATGGGTAAAGATGATGGTGGCATTGGCGCAAACTTAACTGAAAGCCTAAAAACACTTTCTAAAGAAGATTTCTTTAGTACTGTTGAAAATGGTAAATCAGGTCAAATTGGTAGTATGCCAGCATGGAAAGCAAATGCTAAAGTCATGAAAGGCCGTGATAAACTTTATAGCTATCTAAAAGCTCGTTCTGATGGCGCTATTGGTAATGTTAAACCTAAAAAAGCAAAAAAATAGTGTTGTGAGTATGACTTAAAAATACTTTTTACAGCCCCCTATTCTTCTCCTTAGTTTAGGGGGCTATTGTTTTTTTGTTCAATACTTTCAAGCTCTAGTGTAATATTAACATCATGTATTATTTGCGCTTATTTTTTACGCTCCTCATTCTATCTACTATGAGTATCTCCTCTGCTTGGGCAGAAGATACTATTGAGTTGCCGCTGACCAAACAGTCTGCTGCTGATATTATTCAAGCTAAATCTAAAGGCAAAATTTTATCCGTTGATAAAGACAAGACTAGTAAAAACATTATTTTCCTTATCAAAGTTCTACATAAAGATGGTAAAGTAAAAATCTACAAGCTTGACGCCTCAACTGGACTTCCACCAAAATAAATAATCTACAATGCGTATTTTATTAGTCGAAGACGAACGCCAAATTCGTGATCAAGTCACCCAACAACTTCAAAACCAAAACTTAACGGTTGATGCCGCATCTGATGGTGATGAAGGTCTTTTTCTAGGTTTGGAACATCCCTATGATGTCGCAATCATTGATTTAGGCTTGCCTAAATTATCAGGAATTGAAGTTATTCAAAAGCTTCGTGAAAACAATGTAGATTTTCCAATACTCATCTTAACAGCAAGAGGGCGCTGGCAAGATAAGGTTGAGGGCTTAGAAGCTGGCGCTGATGATTATCTCGTCAAACCGTTTCATTTTGAGGAGCTTTCAGCCCGGCTTAATGCTCTAGCAAGACGTGCATCTGGATGGGCAAGCGCTTCTCTACAATGTGGCTCTATCTGTTTGAACCCATCGAGCCAAGATGTTACCAACAACGACAGTCCTGTTGAATTAACAGCTTATGAATACCGCCTACTACATTATATGATGTTACATGCAGGTGAAGTATTATCTAAATCTGAACTCACTGAACATATCTATGAACAAGATCATGATCGTGACAGTAACGTTATTGAAGTTTTCATCAAACGTTTGCGAAACAAGCTCGATCCTGATAAAACAATAAACCCAATTGAGACATTACGCGGCCGTGGATATCGCTTCACCTTAGCACGTGCTCAGTAAAAAACTTTCTTTTCGCAATCGTTTACTTCTAGCTGTTAGTCTTGTACTAATCGCATTTTTAGGCTTATCGGCTTTCAGCTTAAATAATGCATTTAAGGCCAGTGCCGACAAAGCGCAACATCAAAGGTTGCAAAATTACGTTTATAGCATCTTATCTGCTGCTGAATTTAGCAATAGTGGTCTTGTCACAATGCCTGAAAAATTGGCCGAACCCGAGCTTTCCATCCCTAATTCAGGTTTGTATGCTCAGATATCCACTGGTCAAAATATTATTTGGCAATCTGCATCAACCTTGGGACGTTTTTTAGCATTACCTGTGCAACCTAAAGGCTCTTCAAATGAACAAATTTCAATAATTACTATTGAAAATGAAGGGAAATTTACCGATCTTGCCTATGCCATCGTCTGGGAAAATGATTTCGGTCAAGAGTTTAAATACACCATTAATATTGCTGAAGCATTAAGTACTCTTGAACAAGAAAAAGCAGAATTTCAGCGCAGTTTATGGTATTGGTTAGGTGGTACTGGCCTAATGCTACTCATAGCCCAAGTATTTATTCTAAACTGGAGTTTACGTCCCTTAAATGATGTTTCCAATGATCTTAATGCAATTAAAAGTGGCGATAAAAGGCGCTTATCTAAAGATTACCCAGTGGAGCTTAATCAACTGACCCAAAATATAAATATTCTCCTCGATCACGAATATTCTCGTCGAGAACGTTATAAAAATTCATTAGCAGATCTAGCTCATAGTTTAAAAACGCCTTTGGCTGTACTGCGAGGTGAATTCGATAGTAATACACAAATCTCTGAATTGCGTGCAACCGCAAATGAGCAATTAAATCGAATCTCAGATTTAGTAGATTATCAATTACAACGTGCGTCTACTGAAGGTCAAAGCAGTTTACAAGCACCTGTTTCACTTGGAAAAGTGATTGATAAAATATTAAAATCACTTAATAAAGTTTATCTATCAAAAAATATTCGATATCAATTCAATATGGAACAAGATATTTTTGTTCATGCGGATGAAGGTGATATGTACGAGTTGTTAGGCAATTTACTGGATAATGCCTATAAATACTGTAATAACCAAGTTGATATTTTAGTTCAGTGGCGATCTGATGTCCTAGAAATTGTGATTGATGACGATGGGCAAGGTGTGCCACAACAAGAATATGAGGCTATCTTAAAGCGGGGAAAACGAATTGATACTCAAGTTGATGGGCATGGCTTAGGTTTAGCAATTGCAAATGATATTGTTAATGCTTATCAAGGTAAGCTTAGCTTAAAACAAAGCCCTATCGGAGGTGCACGCTTTATTATTCAGCTACTTAAGAGCTAAGCTGTTGTAGGTATTTAAATAAAATACGCGCCGATTTAGGCGGCTTTTCTCGCTCAGCTTCTTTATTAGCATTTCTAATTAATTGTCTGACATGCTGAATATCAAACTCTTCAAATCGATTGCGTAATGTAGTCATCACTTCATTATCACCTGCCAGAAGTTGATCTCGCCATAACTCTAATTGGTGAAACTGTTTTATTTCACCATTATGTTGTTGGCGAATTTTATCTAAATTCACCTTGATTTCATCAAAATCTTCATGAACCATTAAGCCACCAATGGTTCCAATTTGCCGTTTTAATGCGCCTTTTGTCATGCCTTGGGCTTTTACAAGCGCCTCATACAATCGTTCTGATAAATTAAGTTTATCAAGATCTTTAACCGGTAATTTAAGTAATTCTTTGCCTAAGTCTTTTAAGGCTAATAATTCACGTTTTATCTGAGATTTACTTTTCTCAAATTCCCATTCATCTTCATATGACCCTTCTTCACCAAATTTTTTCATCGTATTAACAAAAAGTTAGCGCTACCTTCTAATAGCATTTGTGTAGTAAAACTACCGAAAAATAAACCATGGACTTTGCCATGACTAAACGCACCCATCGCTATGGTATCAATGTCATTGTCTTGCTGATAACGAATTAGCTCTTTCGCGGCTTCGCCCTCCAGCGCTTTTGTTTTTGTATTGATATCACCCTCAGCTAAAACACGTTGTCCTTCTACGACTAATTTCTCCGCATCCACCAAGTTTTTATGAACACAAACTAAATGAACCTCTAATGAGGCAGTGCAAAAAGTGCCTTGCTTTATAAACTCTAGCGCTATTTTAGATGTTGGACTGCCATTGTATGCAAACATCAACTTTTTAGGTTCAGATAGCTTTTCATCTTTTACAATAAACACCGGTGTATGAATAGCACGAATCGCTTCTTCTAGTTGCGATCCTAAACCTTTTTTATGGCCATCATGATCTTCGCCTTTTGAACCTAATACAACCATTGCTATTTCAGATTCTAAATCTGATAACGCATCAGGCAGCGTGCCATGGCGTTGCTTAGCAATGATTTCACTTAAGCCTGCTTGCTCAGCCATTTGGCGTGCCTTATTCAGTATATCTTTGCCTTGGGCAATAAGCTGCTTGCTTTCAGAACGCTCTTCATCAGATAATTCATCTAATAAGTGCTCTTTCATATTGGGCGTGATAGTGCCTTCATGGTGGGCATGTTCAGTGCGATGTGAATGCTCAATAGTATGTAAAAACTTGATCGGAGACTGGCTATTTTGTGATAGCCAAATAGCGTAACCTGAAACAGCATTACCCAACTCAGATCCATCAATGCACGCAAGCACGCATTTTTTAGTTGAGCTCATTTTCAATGTCCCCCCATAATTTTTTCAATCTCTTCAGGTTTGTCATGTACGGCAAATTTATCAAGTAAGGTTTCACTGGCATCATTTAAGCCAATAATACTGACATCTGCACCTTCGCGACGCAATTTAATCACCACTTTATCAAGAGCGGCAACTGCAGTAATATCCCAAAAATGGGCACGATTAACATCTATCACTATTTTATCAACGGCTTCTTTAAAATCAAAAAAGGCAATAAATTTATCTGATGAATTAAAGAAAACCTGCCCGATAATTGTATAAGTTCGTGTATCTGTATCCTCATTATAATCAGATTCAACATACATAAACTGGCTTAAGCGTTGCGCCATAAATAATGAGCCAATCAAAATACCAGTAAACACACCAAATGCCAGGTTATGTGTCCACACCACCACAATCACTGTTGCAATCATCACTGTTGAGGCACTGGTTGGGTTTGTTTTAAGTGACTTGATAGAACCCCAGTCAAAGGTACCAATAGACACCATAATCATCACTGCAACTAAAGCCGCCATCGGCACAATGGATAAAATATCGCTTAAAAAGACGACTAAGATCAATAAAAATATCCCCGCAACCATGGTCGACAAGCGGCCACGGCCACCCGACTTTATATTGATGATGGACTGACCAATCATCGCACACCCGGCCATACCACCAATCAAGCCAGAACCAATATTGGCAATACCCTGCCCTTTACATTCGCGTTTTTTATCACTTTCAGTATCGGTTAATTCATCAATTACATTGGCTGTCATTAATGATTCCAATAAACCCACAATGGCTATCGAAATTGAATATGGGAAGATAATTTGTAATGTTTCAAAATTAAGTGGTACATCAGGCCATAAAAATATGGGCAGAGTATCTGGCAACTCACCCATATCACCGATAGTACGAACATCAATGCCCATAAAATAAACAATCAGTGTGATCACAACAATATTAACTAGAGGAGAAGGTAGTAATTGCCCTAATTTGGGTACATAGGGGAATAAGTAGATGATCCCTAGTCCTAGCGCTGTTAAAGCGTAGACATGCCACGTTACACCTGTTAACTCTGGAAGTTGCGCCATAAATATCAAAATAGCTAAAGCATTTAAAAAACCTGTCATCACCGACTTAGAAATAAAGCTCATAAACTTATGAAGATTAAGGTAGCCCGCAACAATTTGTAACACGCCCGCTAGCACCGTTGCTGCAAGTAGGTACTTTAGATCATAATCTTTAACCAATGTCACCATCAACAAGGCTGTTGATGCCGTCGCAGCCGAAATCATTCCGGCTCGCCCACCGACAATAGCAATCATCACAGCGATCGCAAATGAGGCATAAAGCCCCACTTTAGGATCAACGCCAGCAATAATTGAAAAAGCAATCGCTTCTGGCACTAACGCCAAAGCAACAACAATTCCGGCAAGAATGTCTCCTCTAATATTCCCCAGCCAGTCTTGTTTCGCTGATAACAGCATATTATGCTTCCTTAAGATAAATTTAACTGCCCATTATACCGTATATGGCCATTATCATTTGTACTGTTCAAATTTGTGACGCATTTGCATTTCAGCTAATTAATAATTAGCGTATTATC
>CAYSGK010000036.1:0-13197 GCA_964430395.1 uncultured Methylophaga sp. | reverse complement strand
ACCTTGTCCATCTCTCTGTTGCCAGCTTAATGTGAGGTGATCATTGATTTTCAAGTCATCAGTATTTGTACATTTTATAATTTGATGAGCATCGTGTTCAGCTAAAGGCGACATAAAATAAAGCTTTTCTTTAAAACGTCTAATCTCGACATCGGCATAAGACAGCATTGGTACGCTATCTTGTTTTGCTAAACAGACTTCATCAATAATGCCTTGTAATACTACTGATGAAGGTAAACTTAGTTCTTTTAATTCAATAAAATGTCGAATTAGATTGCGGGCTCGTGCAGGCGATAAAGCTAATAGCTTGGGAATAGACAAATAATCTGATGAATCATCCTCAAGAACAACTTTTAAATCGCGTTGGGCAAGTTCAGTTAATAACTCGTTAGCTTCAGCACAATTTTCAGCGCTTCGACTAATTGTTTTAGCCGCACTTGGCCAACGTTTTTCAATTTCTGGTAGTACATTATGACGAATATAATTACGGTTCCAGCGCGTTTCAATATTACTGGGATCTTCAATCCATTCTAATTTGTGTTGTTCGGCATAGGCGAGAATATCGCTCTGTTTTACACTAATAAGTGGTCGAAGAACGGTGGTTTCGCCCAGTTGAAACTGACTTGCCATTGCGGCTAAACCTTTAGGCCCTGCACCTCGAAATAATTGCAACAACAGAGTTTCTGCTTGATCTTGTTGGTGTTGCGCCGTTAATAACACATCATTTTCGCTTAGATGTTGCTCAAAAGCATTATATCTTGCTGCTCTAGCCGCAGCTTCTAAGCCTAGTTTATCAATATCGGCCACCTTCACTTTAGCAACAGTTAACTCAACAGCGAGTTCAGCTGATACCGAGGTACAATGTTGCGCCCACTTTGCTGATTCTGGGTTAAGCCCATGGTCGATATGAATGGCCTGAATAGGCCTTAATTTAGCTTGTTCAGATGAGGCTAATAGATGCAGTAACACATGAGAATCAATACCACCGCTATAGGCAACCCAAATCTGTTTTTTTGTTTGAGAGACAAGCTTTTCAATTAAAGCATTAAACAGCGTATTTTTCACACAAACTTATTCTTCAAAAACACCGTAGTTAAAGAGTTTTTGCTGACGTTGTTCAAGCAATGTTTCAATCGGTAATGCTGCTAACTGTGTTAATTTTTCATCAATTGCATTGGCTACCCGTGTTGCCATTTCATCAATATCACGATGTGCGCCGCCTAAAGGTTCGTCAATCACTTGGTCAACCAATTCTAGATCTGTTAATCGGCTTGATGTTACCCCTAATGTTTCTGCAGCATCCGCTGCTTTGTCTGCACTTTTCCACAGAATTGATGCACAGCCTTCAGGGGAAATAACGGAGTAAATGCTGTATTGCAACATCATTATATGATCTGCCACACCTACTGCTAATGCACCTCCAGAGCCACCTTCACCAATTACTGTGCTGATAATTGGCGTTTTTAGTTGTGCCATTTCAAATAAATTACGAGCAATGGCTTCACTTTGGCCGCGCTCCTCGGCACCAATACCTGGATAAGCACCTGGGGTATCGATGAACGTAATAACGGGCATACCAAAACGTTCTGCCATTTTCATAATTCGTAATGCTTTACGATAGCCTTCAGGACGTGGCATACCAAAGTTTCGCGCTACTTTCTCTTTGGTATCACGACCTTTTTGATGTCCAATCACCATCACACTACGACCATTTAATCGACCCATACCAGTGATTAAGGCCTTATCATCAGCATAAGTACGATCGCCATGTAGCTCTTCAAAATCTGAAATGATTCGATGAATATAATCTAAGGTATAGGGACGCTGCGGATGACGTGCCATTTGTGTTGTTTGCCATGGTGTTAGCGATGAAAATATAGAGCGCGTTAGCTCTTTGCTTTTCTCTTGTAACTTCTGAATTTCTTCCGTGATATTGAGCTCTGTTTCGCCGCTCATATGGCGTAATTCATCAATCTTTGCTTCTAATTCCGCAATCGGTTGTTCATAATCTAGAAAGTTTAATTGCATTGCTAACCCTTGGATTCAATTGTAAAAGAGATTATACACCTATAGTCAAATGACTTGGTAAATCTCTTAAACATTCTCTTTCCAGTAGTTATTTATCCTAATATCAATTCTGTTGACTCCAAATCATCTTTCGGGATATGCCCTGTTCCCATTCGTATAGCTAGGCTTAAATCATTTTTAGAGTCCGCATTATGAACCGCCTCTTCTAAGGAAATTCGCCCTTCTCGGTGCAACACTAGTAACGCCTCATCAAATGTTATCATGCCACTTTCAGTGCTATCTTTCATGGCATCTTTAATATCACCAATATTACCTTTCATAATAAGCTCGGAAATATAAGGCGTATTAATTAACACTTCAACTGCCGGCACTTGCTTATTTTCAATATCCACTAGCAATCTTTGAGACACAATTGATTTTAGGTTCATCGATAAATCCATTAATATTTGTCGATGTGCCGTTTCAGGGAAAAAGTTTAATATTCTATCAATTGCCTGATTAGCATTATTGGCATGTAAGGTTGCTAAACACAAATGACCTGTTTCGGCATAATTAATCGCATGTTTCATTGTCTCCATATCTCTAATTTCACCGATCATAATGACATCCGGCGCTTCACGCAGCGCATTGATCAGCGCATTATGGTAAGACAAAGTATCAATACCTACTTCACGTTGTTGAACAACAGACTGATCGTGATGATGCACAAATTCTAAGGGATCTTCTATCGTTAAAATATGCGATCTTGAATTGCGATTACGATGACCGACCATGGCCGCAAGCGATGTTGATTTACCTGAACCCGTTGAACCCACAACTAAGATCAAACCACGTTTTTCCATGATTAAATCACCTAAAACAGGTGGCAAGGTCATTTCTTCAAAGTGTGGGATGTGCATCTGTATATAGCGTACAACTATTGATACCTCACCACGCTGACGGAAAATATTAACGCGGAAGCGGCCTACATCAAATAGTGAGATTGCAAAATTCATCTCAAGCGTTCGTTCAAATTCATCAATCTGAGATTGGTTCATTGTTGAATAAGCAATCTCTTCTACTAGACCTGGCTGTAATTCTTTGTCGCCAATCGGAACTATTTGTCCGTCAATCTTAAGATGAGCGCGTGCTGCTGTACAGAAAAACAAATCCGATGCGCCTTTATCGGCCATGATTCGTAAATAGGGTGTTATATCCAAACTTCTATCCTCAATTATATTTAGACGTCCATGCCTATTTTACACATTCTATTCTACCGTTCCATACCTCATTTTAACGGCATTAACTACTGGCAACTTTAATAAATCTGCTATTAGATTATCTGTAGGTGAAATTTTCCAATCGTCACCTAAACGAATTAAAGTTCGCGCTTCTTTATTGATGTATTCTAGCTCAATAATCGTTAATCCATCTCGAAAAGATGTTAAAACAGCCTGTATTGGCTCAACAACATCAGTCACCGCCACTTTATTATCTACTGTAATCATTAATGATTTACCACACATTTCACGTGCACGCGTTATATCATAGACCGTTTCAGCTGTTGCTGCTAAACCACCAGTAAAGTTATCTTGGCCAATTTTACCTTGAATAACCACTAACTTATCTGGTTGTAATTGATCTTGATATTGTTCATATACTTCAGCAAATATACGCACTTCTAGTCGTGCCGTTTGATCATCAAGTGTAATAAAAGCCATTCTACCGCCATTTTTACCTTTCATCGTGCGAATAGCAACTATAAGTCCAGCCGTTATTACTGATTTCTCATTTCGTTTATAGCCCTTTGATTCTGGCGCATCTAATTCGCTTATTTTCTTTGGAATAAACTGTGATAATTCACTAAGATAGCGATCGATAGGATGGCCACTTAAATACAAGCCCAGCGTCTCTTTTTCTGCCGCTAATAATTGTTCTTCTGTCCAAGGTTCAATTTCAATAAGTGGTTCATTTACTTCATCTGTGTGATCAACTGAGGTAAGACCAAACATATCATTTTGGCCACTATCACTGTTGTTTCGATGTTGCTCTGCTATCTGTAACGCTTTTGTTAGACTCGCCTCCAAACTTGCACGATGACCTCCTAAAGAATCCATTGCACCCGCTTTAACTAATGATGTCATCACGCGACGGTTGATCTTTTTCATATCAACGCGCTGGCAAAAATCATACAAATTAGAGAACGCCTTACCTTGCTCTCGTTCAGCCACAATACCTGCCAGTGCTGCCTCTCCCACACCTTTAATGGCTCCCAAACCATATCTTATTGATTTTTCATCTGCCACTGTAAACTGAATTTTGCTACTGTTTACATCGGGGGCTAAAACCTCTAAACCGAGTGATCGACAGTCATCTATAAAACCTACAACTTTATCTGTATTATCCATATCAGCAGATAATACGGCCGCCATAAATGCCGCAGGATAATGTGCTTTTAGCCATGCGGTCTGGTAAGCAACCAGGGCGTAAGCCGCTGAATGTGATTTATTAAAACCATACTCAGCAAACTTTTCCATTAAATCAAAGATTGGACCGGCTACCTTTTCATTAATCTGCCGATTTAAAGCGCCTTCTAAAAACAACTCTCGCTGCTTGGCCATTTCTTCAGCTTTTTTCTTACCCATGGCGCGGCGCAACATATCTGCACCGCCCAAGCTATAACCCGCCAGAACCTGGGCAATTTGCATTACTTGTTCTTGATAAACGATTACACCGTACGTCGGTTTTAATACTGGCTCTAAATCGGGATGTGGATAATCTACTTTGGCACGGCCGTGCTTACGGTTCACAAAATCATCGACCATGCCTGACTGCAATGGCCCTGGACGGAATAAAGCGACTAAAGCAACAATGTCTTCAAAGGTATCAGGCTGTAGGCGTTTAATCAGTTCTTTCATACCGCGTGATTCAAGCTGGAATACCGCTGTCGTTTCCGCCCGTTTTAATAAGTCATACGTTGCTTTGTCATCTAATGGTAGATTATCAATATTGATTTTAGCCGCTTCTTCTGCTGGCAGCATAGCTTTAACATTTTTCACTGCCCAATCGATAACCGTTAGCGTTTTCAGACCTAAAAAGTCAAATTTAACTAGCCCAACATTTTCCACATCATCTTTATCATATTGCGAGACTAAACTAGCACCATTTTGCTCACAATAAATAGGGGTATATTCTGTTAATGCTTTAGGTGCGATTACAACACCACCCGCATGTTTACCTACATTTCGCGTTAAACCTTCTAATTGCAAAGCCAGATCTATCAGCGTTTTAACATCCTCTTCTTTGTCATAACGCTCTTGTAATAAAGGCTCCTCTTTTAAAGCTTTTGTTAAGGTCATTTTTATTTCAAAGGGCACTAATTTAGCTAAACCATCAACCAAACCATAAGGATAACCCAGCACCCGACCGACATCTCGCAATACTGCTTTAGCAGCCATTGTGCCATAAGTGATAATTTGAGAAACATGGTCACGACCATAATGTTGCGATACATATTCAATTACCCGATCACGCCCTTCCATACAAAAGTCGATATCAAAATCGGGTAAAGATACCCGTTCAGGGTTTAAAAATCGTTCAAATAATAAATCATATTGCAGGGGATCAATATCGGTGATCTTTAATGCATATGCCACCAAGGAACCCGCACCAGAACCACGGCCGGGCCCTACAGGCACATCATTATTTTTTGACCATTTTATAAAGTCGGCAACGATCAAGAAATAACCTGGAAAGCCCATTTCATTAATAACATCTAGCTCAATTTGTAAGCGTTCTTGGTATTGTTTTCGGTTCTGCTCAAGCACCTCGGGATCAGGAAACAATATAGGTAATCGCTCTTCTAAACCTTCATATGACTCTTGGCTAAAAAATTCACCAATTGTCATGCCTTCAGGCACCGGGAAGTCAGGCAAATAATGCTCACCCAGTGTTAGTTTAGCATTGCAGCGTTTAGCTATTTCAAGGGTGTTTTCAATCGCTTCTGGAATATCACTGAATAATTCCACCATTTCTTGTGCTGAACGTAAATATTGCTGTTCAGAGTATTCTCGTGGACGACGAGGGTCGTCTAATAATCGTCCATCATTGATACACACTTTTGCTTCATGTGCTTCAAAATGATCTTTTTCAATAAAGCGCACATCATTGGTGGCAACAACAGGTAAATTATGACTTTCTGCCAAATCTAGTGCCGCCTGAATATAACGTTCTTCATCCTCACGACCTGTACGAATCAACTCAAGATAAAACCGATCTGGAAATAGCTTTGTCCAATATTGAACAATAGCTTCCATTTCTTCTTTTTGATTATTTAACAGCGCTTTACCTAACAAGCCCTCTCGTCCACCGGCAAGACAAATCAACCCATCTGTTTGGCCTTCTAGCCATTCCAAATCAAGCATGGGCACACCTAAATGCTGTCCTTCTATATAAGCTTGCGATAGTAATCGAGATAAATTTAAATAGCCTTGTTGGTTCTGACAAAGTAGAACAAAACGGCTATTTCTTTTACTATCGCTGGGATCGCGCAAACGTAAATCGGCCGCTAAAATTGGCTTTACGCCGGCTTGTTGTGCCGCAGTGTAAACCTTAACCGCAGCAAATAAATTATGCTGATCAGTTACAGCTATCGCTGGCATGCCTTTTTCAACAAGTGCCTTGAATAAAGGCTTAATGCGTACTAAACCATCAACTAAGGAATAATCTGTGTGTAAATGAAGGTGAACAAATTGTACTGACATTGAGGCTTTTATTTAACTTTAGGAAAAACAACAGGATCCGGTTTTACACCTAACCCTAAGGTGGAATCAACAATTTTTTCTGCCTGCATTCTTCCCATATCAAAGGCATCTTCTTGTGTCATAGTAACATCAAAATCTTGTGCTGTTGCAGCTGATCCATCGTCTTTTTTCAGATAGATTGTTTGAGTTGGATAAGCAAATTCAACATCGATCTGTTTTGCTAGACGCAATATATCTAATAAAAAACGATGGCGTTCTCGCAATTCTGTATTCCAATCAGGTGTTTGCCAAAAAACATAGACTAAGATATCTAATGAGGCGGCACTGTATTGATTAAAATACACTTGATAATAATCTTTACGCATATAAGGATGTAATTGGATCAAGGTTCGTATGCCTTCACAAAATGCGTCAATTTTTTCGGGTGGTGTTGCATACGTCAATCCCAGCATTGTTTTCATGCGGCGATATCGTCTCGCCCCCATATTATCTATTTTAGTATTGGTGAGCACAGAATTGGGCAAGGTAATAACAGAATTATAAAATGTTCGTATACGAGTTGTTCTAAAGCCCACTGTTTCTACTGAACCCTCAACATCACCGACCACAACCCAATCACCTATATGAAAGGGGCGATCAAGTAATACCGTGACTGATCCAAAAAAGTTACCTAATAAATCTTTTGCTGCCAGTGCAAATGCTAAGCCACCCAAACCTAAACCAGCTAAAAGACTTGTCACATCGACATTTAGATTATCTGCAACAAAAATAATGCCAATAACGGTTACAAAGACTTTAAGGCTTTTACTGATCATGGGCACTAATAAATCATCAAAACGATTTGCCGTACCTCGCGCTTTGTTCATTAATAAGGCATATAAAACATCAACTAGACGATAAGCACTCCATACACCCGATAAGCTAACCAATAATTTTACCGCAATGGATAAAATAACCAATGCCGTATCGGGTAAACCAAGCTGTCCTAAACCTACCCACCAGATCAATGCCATAGCCATCAATCCAAGTGGTCTTAACACACCGTTATCAAGACGTTGAAATCCTTTATGACTACCTTTCCAACGCTGAACATTTTTTGCTAATAACCAAGCAACCACCTTGTCAGCAATTGAACCAACAATGACTACCAAGAACATAGCCAGCCATTGCCAATATTCCAATAAAAACCCGCCTTTTAGCACTTCGGGCATTTGTGCACGCAATTGAATATGAAAAGGCACTTTCTGCTGAGGATTTATAGCCCCCTGTTTTGCAGGGACATCTAGTAAACCTTCAAGAATAGATGGCAATGCAGCAACGGTTTCACTGCTAAATAACCATCGACCATTTATCTGCTTGACAATTTCTACCTCACCCTGTGAATAATGTCCAAACACATATTTATCTTTCTTTGGTGTGACCGGAATTGAAGATAATTTTACTTTTTTACTGCGCTCAATCACCGAGTATAGTGTTTTAGCTAATTCATTCCCTTTTTCCTTGCGAATTAATTTGTTAACCTCTGATAAATCTAAGGTGGACGCCGCTTTCTTTAATTGCTCTTTTTTCCCTTTTGCTACAGCTTCCATAGCTGTAATAAAGGTGTTCATTGTTTCGCGAGGATTACTCAATGCAAGGGGAATTTGTTGCTCTAGCGTTGTAACTGGTAAGCTTTGCCCCTCAACATTATCTGCATAAGATACAGTCGAGCACACTATATTGCTAATTACTAAAAGAAAAATAACTAAGAATTGTTTCATGTCAACTTAAACTCCAATTCAGAATCTGGCAGATATTTGCTTATTATTTGGGCGGCCTGTCTCCATTCTTCATTTACAAACAATTCATCTCGTTGCATACCATGTCGTCCATGCAAGCGAATTAATCGCATGTGTCGAAGTGGATCATCTTCTACTTTTAAACCATCAATAACCTGCACTACACTTTCCGGTTTATTGCACACTAAGACCATATCACAACCAGCAGCTAATGCCGCTTCAGCACGAGCTAGACTATCGCCCATCACCGCCGCACCCTCCATACTCAAATCATCACTTAATATAGCACCTTGAAAACCAAAACGATCGCGTAAAATCTCTTTAATCCAAAAAGGTGAAAAACCCGCAGGCAAGCTATCACACTGCTCATAAATAATATGGGCAGGCATTATGCCCGCCAGCTCAGTTTTGCATAAACGACTAAAGGGCAACATATCGGCCTGCAACATATCTTCAAAATGACGTGTATCCACAGGTAAGCCCAAGTGCGAATCTATCTCCACCGCACCATGCCCGGGGAAATGCTTGCCAACGGCTGGCATCCACGCCCGCTTCATACCTTGAATATACGTATAAGCCATAGACGCCACAGCTTCCGGATCACGATGAAACGAACGATCACCTATAATTTCACTTACGCCATAATCTAAATCAAGAACGGGAGCAAAACTAAAGTCAACGCCGATAGAACGTAACTCTACGGCCATTAGCCAACCAGCAATTTCTGTGTTTTTTAGTGTCTGTTTTGGGTGCTGTTTATAGTGCTTTCCGATTTCCCCAATAGCTGGAAGACGCGTAAACCCCGTGCGAAAACGTTGCACTCGCCCACCTTCATGATCAACAGAAATTAATAAATGTGGATCACGTAGGCTTCTAATATCGTCAATTAATGCTTTAACTTGTTCTGGTGATTCATAGTTTCGGCTGAATAAAATAATGCCGCCCACTAGAGGATGTTGCAGAATATCGCGCTCTTCTTCACTTAATTCAAAGCCAACAATATCGACCATTAAGGGGCCTAATGTCATATGGAATTCTCTACTCGTGGATCATAACTTTGGTTCCGGGTTTAACCAGTTCAAACAAAGTCAATAAATCCTTATTATGCATTCGAATACAACCATGAGATAAAGCCTTGCCCATCGGCAAACTATCCGGACAACCATGGATGTATATATAACGTTGCATTGTATCAACATTTCCTAATCGGTTCTTACCCAATTCAAGCCCACTGAGCCATAAAATTCGCGTTAACACCCAATCACGCTCAGGGAATTGTAGCCCAAGTTCAGGTGTATATATTTCACCCGTAGGTCGCCTGCCCACAAAAACGGCATTTTCAGGTTGATTACTCCCTATACATGCACGAATTTTATGTAAGCCTAATGGGGTACAAGCACTATTTTTTTGCTGGCCTATGCCATTTCGTGCCGATGAAATAGCGGCATTGAATAAGAGTTCATTATCTTTGTAAAATCGGCATTCTTGCTCAGCAATAGTTATCTCTAGCATAGGCATACTATAAACTCTTCGCCTTTATTTAGCTAAGAATAATTTAACTATTACGCTGAAAATAGTGTGATGGGAAATACAGTATTAATAATAAAAGTAACGCTAATCCGCCAAACCATGGTGCCCAACTATAACGAACAATTTGCTCATGTGTTTTTGCCACTTTTTTAAGCTTATTAATCAATTGAGTTGGCTTTATTGGTGACAAAATATAATCAAAGCCAACCATGCTGGCGAGCCTTTTGATATGTAGCTTTTTTTGTGATGAAAGGTGTTCCGTTTTTGCTTTTAATGCATTTTGCTCTTGCATATCGCCTCGACCAGAAGCATAGACATCTTGCTGTAACACTTCATTTGCTTTCCACACTCCTAAATCATTTCCTTCTAAATCATGTTTTGGGATCGGTAACAAATCATCGCCACCTACACCAACAAAGACCCCTGAAATCTCACCAAGTTTACCTTTGAATTTGGCAAATAGTGTTTTATGTAACGGTGGTGACTCGTGACCATCTGTAATAAAAACGACACTCGGGCTAGGGTCCATACGTTTTGCTTGTTTTATCGCATCAAAACTTGCTTTAGAGACTTCACTTGATAAAGCCCATGCCATTACACCACTAATTTTTGAAATCATTTGCTTTAAATCATGATAATTAGCACAAACCTCGACAGGATTGATTAATATCAAACTGCGGTATTCACTAAAAACGGCCAAACCAACATGTGAACCACATGGCAAATCAACCAATGTTTTTTTTGTGAAGTCTTTAGCCCAATCTAATCGGCTTACCTGTTCTTTATCTAGTTCAACATCTGTTACATCCATACTTTGTGTTATATCCAGCACAACTAAAAGATCCATCGCCTGAACTGTATGATCAGTTTTTGGGAACCAAAGTGCCGCAGCAATTAATATCAATGCAATTATCATAGCTACTGCCGACATAGTAATACGTTGCTGGAACGGCAATTTCATGGCAAATCAACCCTAAAGCCAACTGTTTCAACCGCTTTTTCTTGACTGATTATCTTTTTGTCAAATTGTGAATCTTCATCGGGCAATTCAGGTACCAATCGTAAAGCCAGTTCCAAATTAAAACGTGCATCCTGCATTTCAGGTATTAACATTAGTGCAGATCGATAATCTTGTTTAGCTAATTCGACCGATGATAATCTTTGGCGATCATCAGCTTGCATCGACAATGCTTGCCGTAAATGAATATTGCCACGGTTATAATACGCAGCTGCTTTTAACGCTAAATCATCATCCGTTATAACATGTGTTAAGTGTTCTAAGGCTTTTTGGGGTTCGCCTACTTCAACATCATAATAAGCCTGTGCAAATAATGCTTTGGGGTGTGCTAATGGTTGTTTATAATCAGCTATATGTTCAATAAAGTGGTTGACCTTATTGGCTTTCCAAAGCTCTAAACCACTACGTATAGCTAGATATACACTAGCCACAATGACAATAAGTAACAATCCATAAGCAAGTCGTAATATTTTATTCATGTGCTTTCCTCACGCCCCACACGGTATAACACTGTGCTAATGCCAGCAGCAGCATTGCGATCAAGGCTATCCAGTATAAAGGTCTTTCTTTAGGTTCGCGTGGTAGGGTTTCTTCTACAATCAATGTTTGATATTGCTGGCGATCAATTTCATCTAAAGCTTCTGAAAATGTCTTCACTGACTCTACTTCAAAGGCACGATAAGGTGTATCTATTGATTTAAAAAAGGTGTGTAATTTTCGCTCAGGGGTATCAAGCCAAAGCAAATTATCATCCTCTGACTCATCCAAAGTCATACCTTGCATCGACCGCATATAGATCCAATAAATCGTAATATTTAATTCTTGGTATAAGGTCTTAATTTTCATTCGTTGTTCATCATTCAATTCTTGGCCACCATCAGAAACTAACATAACAATGCGAGAACCCCGATAAGTTTGACCTTGAAACATATCCGCTGCTTTTAATAAAGCTCGTGCCATATTAGTCTCTGATAAGCCTTTACCTAAGGCACTGGCATTAATAGTCGCCAATATCGCTTCTTTACTATAGGTGAGAGGTAATAAATCAAATGCTTTTGCGCTAAACAATACAAAACCAAAGCGATCATCAGGACGTTTTTTTACAAACTCTGCTAAATAAGATTTTGCTACTCTGCGTTTACTGTCAGGATTAGCTACCGTACGCATTAATAACTGGCCTTTAATTGCAAAAGCATCATCCATACTACGGCTACGGTCAAACAATAAAACAATTTCAGCCCCTTCCGCCACACGCTCAACTTTTTTTTCGGGCAAATACGGCCCTGATAATGCCAAAATCAAACTAAATATAGCAATAGATGATAATATCTTTAACGTAATACCAATAAATTTGGAGAGCGGGTCAACAGGAATAAAATCAATCCATGCAACGACTTTGTCCTGATTATGGGTAAGCCACGGTAATAATGCTAACGGCAACAACCACAGCAAATTCGGATATAGCCAATGAAACTCAACTATCATTAGACTAATTTTTCCTTAGATCGACAGGCTTTTGCTAATTTAATAATGGCATCAGTCTCTGGTGCTTGATCTGTATTTTGAGTAAAAAAATAGTGGGCAGACTCTTGGTAAAAATCAGTTATTTCATTTTCTAAATCCTGCAACCACGGTGCTTGTTGAAATAACACATCTAAATTGGCAACCACTACAATCGTATTTGCTGTGCGATTAAATGCACCGTGTAATATACGTGCCGCCTGATTTTGCTTTTCTACCTTAAGCCATTTTGCACGCGATAGTTCCTGAACCGCTTGAGCAAACGGTTTGCGTTGCGTTGGTCGCCAGCCAATATGCCAAAGCAACCATAACAAGCTTGCTATAACGGTGATCACACTATATGAGATCAGTCTGTTTTTTATGCTTTGCGTCTCAATCAAGATAGGCGGATGATCAGGTTTAGCCGCAATATTATCACTTTCTTTCACTAATGATGAGCCGATGACTAATGGCACAGAGGGCACGGTAATCCACTCGTCATTTAATTGTCTCAGATTAAACTCAGGTGTAAAAACTTGTGTGTTTTCAATTGGGACATTGACAATCTGATAGAACAATCGAAGTGTATTCCCCTTTAATT
>CAYSGK010000035.1:0-13728 GCA_964430395.1 uncultured Methylophaga sp. | reverse complement strand
CAGTATGGGTGCTAAAAATCTGCATCTTGATTGATTACGGGTATATACCCGTGACTATTTTTAAGTCTATCGCACAAACGCAGGCATTATTACAGCAACTTTCAACTACGCTTCAGAATAATGATGATGGTCATGTATTGCAATCTATTTCAAAAGAGCTCGATAAAATCACACTGTTCGCTCAGAAATTAACTGGAGAAAAGCCCCTTTCTTCTACCAACACTAAATTAGAAATAAAATCAGGCTGTTATCTCTTTCCAGATGAAAAAAGTTTTTTCTGTCCACATTGCTATGATAAAACAGGCAATAAAGTGCCCACTAAACGATTAAATAGCAAACTTCGTGTATGTCCAGCATGCAGAACAAGCCTTTCATAATTTACTTCAAAAAGTCGATTAGTTCCTTGTTAGGCATTGATGAGAGGCGTACTGTTGCTACTATAATACAAAAAATTGAGAAAAAACATGGCTCAAAATAGTGTTGAAGACCGACGTAATTGTGTACGGATCCCTGTAGAAACCTTAATTACTTTTACTATTGATAATAACAACGACAAAACCTTTCACGGCACCAGCCAAAATTTGTGCAGTAATGGGATCTATATCACCACCAACTACGCAGCCAATCTAAATGACCAAATTAAAATAACCCTTGATACCTTCGAAGAAAATATAGAACCTTTAATAGCTGAAGGTAAAGTAGTTCGATGTAAATTTGATAAAAAGAATGCTGATTTATTTCATATATCCGTTGAATTTTCTGAAACACATGAAAACTGGATCCAAGTTTTCACCGACACCACAAGTTTAGCTAGCTAAAAACACCTCTTTACCGTATAATTTCATCTGAATTTGATAAGATTCACATCAAATCCAAGCCTAGGGGTGGCGCCAATATAAAGTTGCCTGAGACTTTCTAATAAAGAAAGAACCCTATGAACCTGATCCAGTTAATACTGGCGTAGGGACAGGCGGTGAAACATACCATGCTCATCTGCGAGCGCGAACACGTTATCCCCTGTCCTTTTTATTATAAAAAGGATACTCATGAATATTAAAGTTTTATCAACGGCTGTTGTAGTTATGACTGCTGCAAATGCATTTGCTGAAGATACTTCAACCCAACTCCCCTCCATGACTATTAGTGCTGATTTTAGACCTAGTCTTGCTCAACAAACACCCATAAGTTTAACCACGATAGATAGTGAAACTATCGAATCACGCGGTGCGCAACATGTCGAAAACATACTGAATCTTGCACCGAATGTAAATGTATCTAGCGGCGCATCACGTGGCCAATATTTCCAAATTCGTGGTATTGGTGAACGCAGTCAATTTGCCGCACCGATTAATCCTTCTGTTGGCTTGATTATTGATGGCATTGATTTCAGCCGAACAGGTGGCGCTGCTACTTTATTTGATATTGAACAAGTTGAAATTTTGCGAGGTCCTCAAGGTACACGTTTTGGTACAAACGCACTAGCAGGTGTTATCAATATGCAAAGCAAACAACCCACTGAAGATTTGGAAGTTCATATTGAATCAGGGCTTGCACAATACAATACGCGCAACTTAGGTATTGCTGTCGGTGGCACACTAATCGATAATAAGCTTTTGGGTAGAGGGTCTATCTATACTCACCAGTCTGATGGTTATATGGAAAATAAATTCCTACACCGAGATAACACGCAAAATCAAGATGAAATCACAGCTCGTGGTCACTTAAAATGGTTAGTGAATAATGATTTAACGGTTGACCTAAATGTTCTACATCTTAATATCGATAATGGTTATGATGCCTTTACTTTTGATAATAGTCGAAATACATTAACTGATGATCCTGGGCAAGATAAACAACGTACTAATGCCTTAGCTATTAAAACAGATTGGCGTGCCAATAGTTCAGTCCAATTACAATCCGCCCTAACTTATGTAAAGTCAAACACTGTTTACAGCTATGATGCCGATTGGGGATATACAGGCCAATTTGCTGCTGGACTTTTTCCTTATGTAGGCTTTGAACAATTTAAGCGTGACCGTAAAAACTACTCACTTGAGCTACGTGCTTTATCTAATGAACAAGGGAAAATATTTGATAACTCCACAGATTGGGTCGTTGGAGTATATTACCTGAATCAAGATGAAGATCTTGATCAAAACTCTGATTTTGGTGCATTTGGTGTTACTTTATTAAAAAATAGCTATACCACCAAAAATACAGCCTTATTTGGTCAACTTGACAGCCATTTAACAGATAAACTGACATTAGTTTCAGGTTTACGTATTGAATATTTTGAAGCTGATTATAAAGATTCAAATGCGCTGAAAGTCGATACCAGCGAAACCTTATTTGGAGGGAAGCTGGGGCTAAATTATCAAGCAAGTGATAAGCAATTGTTGTATGCATCATTGTCTCGCGGCTACAAGTCAGGCGGTGTAAACACCGATGCACGTATTACTCCTAAACAGCGTGATTTTGATACTGAATATATGTGGAGTTTAGAAACCGGACTAAAGTCGTCATGGCTCAAGGGAGATCTCAATACCAATATTGCTGCATTTTATGCATTAAGAAAAGATGCCCAAGTTAAAAGCTCACTACAAGTCGGCCCGCAATTTATCGATTTCCAGACCAATGCAGCCAAAGGTAAAAATATCGGGGTGGAAGCTGATCTTGATTGGCTATTCAACCATCAATGGCGACTTTTTGCATCAGCAGGGCTTTTGTATGCCACTTTTGATAAATACGATAATCCCGATTTACTTGCCAAAGGCATTAAAATCAGTGGCCGTAGGCAAGCCCATGCCCCTGCTTATACTTTCAATATTGGCAGTGACATTTATTTTGCACAAAATTGGACATTTCGAATCAACGTTGAAGGGAAAGATGATTTTTATTTCTCTAATAGCCATAATGAGAAATCAAAACCTTATGCCCTTGTTAATTCAAGTATTGAGTATCAGAATAACAATTGGAAGCTAACACTCTGGGGTAGAAATTTATTCGACAAAGACTATGCTACCCGAGGATTTTTCTTCGGTAACGATCCATCAACAGGCTATGCAGATACACAATACACCCAAAAAGGTGATCCGCGTATTGTGGGTTTATCACTTAGTTATGATTATTAATCAAGGAGTATTCAGGTGAGAATTTCAGTCGATATTAGCTTATACCCTTTAAACGAAAACTACGTTGAACCCATTTTGGACTTTATCAACAAATTGGAGACCAATAAAAATCTGGTCGTAAAAAGAAATAGCCTTAGCACGCAAGTATTTGGTGAATACCGTGATGTAATGGACTGCCTTGATGATGAAATCGAAGCTGTATTCGATGCTATACCTGAATCGGTATTTGTCTTGAAGATGGTCGGTAGCGATCGCGCAGATGTGGTCGATGTTTAACTCTGATTTGTTCCACACAGTTATCAATGCCCTCTCAGCCATGTCTGGCTGGGAGGCATTAGCGGCAACGCTAGGTATAATTTATGTAATCTTGGCAACACGCGAATCACAATGGTGCTGGCCTTTTGCCTTTGTTAGCACGGTGATTTACACCCTCTTGTTTTGGAAGGAGCAACTCCCCATGCAAGCACTACTCAATTTTTACTATATGGGTATGGCGATATATGGTTATCTGCTCTGGCGAAGACATGGCACTATAGAAGATAATTTACCGATTACTCGTTGGCCTCTTTCAAATCAACTTATAATGCTGGCTCTTGGCATAGTGCTAACTTATGCTGTTGGGCTTTACCTAACTGAATATCAACTTTCTAAAAGCCCCTATCTTGACGCTGGTGTAACCGTATTCTCAGTTATCAACACTTGGCTAATGGCAAAAAAAGTCTTACAAAACTGGCTTTATTGGATCGTGATAAATTTAGCGGCAATTGTACTTTATGTTCAGAATGGTTTTTATGCCACGATTGTTATGTTTGGTTTATATTTTATTTTAGCTATCGCAGGTTTTATTAATTGGCAAAAACTTTATCGGCAACAACACAATAACAACTAATATCTCACCACTGTTATTCTTCATATAAGGTATACAATTGTGTCTCTTCCATTTCTACACGTTGCGTTAATACATTGCCAATTTCCTCAATATCCTGCATGAATGATTGCTTTATTTCATCATCACTAAAACTTGCTTTGTCAT
The DNA here is from genome assembly GCA_964430395.1 of uncultured Methylophaga sp. Lineage (GTDB taxonomy): Bacteria > Pseudomonadota > Gammaproteobacteria > Nitrosococcales > Methylophagaceae. The sequence continues at coordinate 9,564 of CAYSGK010000035.1, read as the reverse complement.
ATTTTTTGGTAAATTGCACCACAGCATGAGCGATCCCATTCATTTCTTTGCGCACATCTCTGATAAATTCTAGGTTCGTGGCATCATCTTGTAATTTATTCTCAAGATAAGTATAAAACTGTACATTCTCAACAATAACATGTCCCTGAAGCATACGTTTAAACTCATTAAGCTTTGTTCTCATTTGTAAATAATCACCTTTTTGAAACAGTGTGTTTATTTCCTGATAAAGCACTACAATAGCACGATGTTCAGAAGTTAACTTTTCAACCAAATCTGCACGAAACCGGATGGAGTTACTTGTTTTTTGTTGTGTAGTGGCCGGTGGTTTGTCCTCATCCTTGCTGCCAAATAACCAAGAAAAAATTGCCATACTTCAAATCCCACCTTTATAAAATAGGTACCATACTATGTTACTTATTAATGAAATTCAATTTTATTCCCATCTAAAAGGTGCCTTCATCCAGTTATCTATCTTGCTCTCCCCCAGTACATTCATTAAAAACAATAATAGTCGATAAGGTTCTCTAACTTGTTCTAGCTGCGGAAGGGGCTGAAATTGACTATAAAAGCTAGCAAACAATTTTGCCTGTTGATTGTTCAATATATATTCTAGCAAGATAAATTCCAACTCTCTCGGACCATAAACAAAGGCATCTAAATCAACTAGTGCTGTTAATTTATCATTTTTCTGTAAAAACTGATCCCAGCGTAAGTCAGGCATGATTGGCACAAAATAATTTGGCATTATTTTACCCGCAAGATCCAACATCTCATCTAGCAGTTTTTCAGGAATGTTGCCGGTGTTTTTAACTAATAATTTTAGCGTTTTTTGCAGGTGTCCAGACCAATCAGACACATCAAATTTTGCATCATTAATTCGACCCCAAGTCACCTGTTTTTGTTGGTGTAATCGGACAAGATGTTCTGCAAGCTGAATGACCATATCATCACTTACATTCTCTGGAAGCACCATTGTTCCTGATATTTTTTTGCATGCTATAAATGCAAGCGAATTTTCTGTTGCAGATCCAGAAGCAATATATTCAGGGATAGTAAAAGCGCTAATCTTGGAAAGCACTTTATAAACGTTTTCAAACTCTCCCAATTGTTTTGGAAGGTCAACATTAAACAGGTATTTCATTCCTTGCCAAAAACTTGAGCTTAAGACGCTTTCGCTATTACAAACTTTTAGAATAAGAGCATCTTGTTTCGTCTCACAATCCCATAATTGATGAGTGCTATCATCAAACATTTTGGGTAAAGGCGTTGCCTTAATGAGTTTAGGTAAGTTTTGTTGTTGTACTTTAGATAAAGATGGATAAAAACTCTCACCAGAAGGAAGGAATTGAGTAATGGGGTTTGATTTGGATGTAGCCATATTAATTCTTCCGTTCTGAACCTTCTCAGTAAGAGATGGCTTTACAGCTGTTTACCAAGGCAATAACTCACCATTGCTATGCCAAAATGACCCGCTCGTTTCTAGCGTTAACTCTTCCATACGCTGTAATAAGCCCGATGCAGATTCATCGGTATTAATCAAACCATTATGGCCTGTCATATCAGTGCGCACATAACCTGGGTGTAAAATAGCTACAGCAATGCCGCGTGGTTTTAAATCTACCGATAATGATTTACCTGCTGCATTCACCGCTGCTTTTGACATACGATAGCCATAGCTACCACCCGAATCATTATCATCAATTGACCCCATACGACTAGTGATAATACCAACTTTGCTGCCTTCAGTTAAATTGTCTACTAGCGCCTGAGTAGTCAGTAATGGGCCTAGGCTATTTACTTCATACATACGTTTGCAACTGGCAATGGTTTGATCGTTAAGTTCATCCATGGCAATACCATCGGCAATGCCAGCATTATTGATCAACCAATCAATTTGACGACCTGCTAATGTGTTGGCTAATACTGCTAGGCTTTTAGGATCGCTGACTTCAACATTTTCAATTATTTCAACACCTAAATCATTCAGCGCCGCTGAGCTTTGGCGACAGGTAGCAATTACATCAAAGCCACGTTGTTTGAGTTGTGTGCAAAGTTCTAAACCAATACCACGATTACTTCCGGTAACAAGTGCTGTTTTTGTCATAATAATGTCCTCATTGTCTTTAATGATGGCGATAATACTACACCTATTTCGGTCACAATAGCATCAATTAACTTGGCTGGTGTTACATCAAAGGCAGGGTTCAATGCTGGAACGCCTTCTGGTGCAATCTGAGTACCATTTATCTTCGTTACTTCTTCCCCTGCTCTCTGTTCAATGGGAATCGTATTTCCATTTTGTAACTGCCAATCAATGGTGGACATTGGTGCAACTACCATCATTTTTACTCCATGATATTTTGCCAAAATAGCTAGCATGTAGGTACCGATCTTATTGGCCACATCACCATTGGCGGTAATACGATCTGCTCCTACAATCACCCAATCAATTTTGCCCATAGCCATTAATGCAGCTGCCGCCCCTTCTGATTGCAGAGTGACAGGAATATTATCTTGTTGTAATTCCCAAGCTGTTAATCGTGCCCCTTGTAGCCAAGGCCGTGTTTCGTCGGCATAAACATGTTTAATTTTATTGTCAGCATAGCCTTGCCTTATCACGCCTAAGGCAGTTCCAAAACCACCTGTCGCCAATGCACCTGCATTACAATGTGTCAGCACACTACTATTAGCATCAATAAGTGCTGCACCCAATTGACCCATTGTGTGGTTAGCGGCAATATCTTGTTGATGAATAGCCTGAGCTTCTTTCAATAATACCGCTTCGGGAGATACTGACTCAGGCAATGTTTTATATAAAGACGTCATTCTCTCAATCGCCCAATATAAATTCACTGCCGTTGGGCGAGAATTAGCTAATGCAGCTAAAGGTTCAACCATCGCTTGCTTCCATGCCTCGCCTTTAGCATGAAATGCCTGCCTTGCCGCCAGCGCAACTGCATAAGCTGCTGTAATACCTATTGCTGGTGCACCACGCACCACCATATTGCTAATGGCGAGTGCCACATCATCAGCCTGTTCATAAGCTAACCAAGTTTGTTGATGTGGCAATATTCTCTGATCTAATAAATAAAGCTTATTCTCACGCCAATTTATCGGCTGAATTGAATCCATATTTTTTCCTACTATTAACGGGTATAATCAATACCCATGAAAAATGTCGATCTCATTATACATGCTCGCTGGGTCGTTCCGGTTGATGCGAAGCAATCTGTATTAGAACATCATTCTATTGTGATCAATGACGGCCGAATTGTCGCTTTACTTCCTCAAGAAAAAGCGACGAGAAAATACCTGGCTACCACCATACAATCGTTTGAACAGCATTGCATTATGCCGGGGCTAATAAATAATCATACTCATGCGGCAATGTCATTATTACGTGGCCTTGCTGATGATTTACCGCTGATGACATGGCTTAATGATCATATTTGGCCTGCTGAAAAACAATGGGTCAGTGATGCCTTTGTTGAAGCTGGTTCAGAATTGGCTATTGCTGAAATGATCCGTGGTGGTACTACCTGTTTTAATGATATGTATTTTTTCCCTGATGCAACGGCTCGTGTGGCCGACCGAAGCGGGATTCGTGCTAGTTTAGGTATGATTGTAATCGACTTCCCAAGCGCATGGGCAGAAAATGTAGAAGAATATTTGTATAAAGGTCAGCAATTACATGACCATTATCGTCACCATTCGCGGATCACAACACACTATGCTCCACATGCGCCTTATACCGTATCTGACCGCGCCTTAGAAAGAATTATCATCAATGCGGAAGAGCTCGATGTGCCTATCACCATGCATATTCATGAATCTGCCGATGAAATAACACAAAGCCTCGCTCAATATGGCATGCGGCCTTTAGAACGCTTAAAAAATATTGGTTTATTATCACCCCGTCTTATTGCCGTTCATATGACACAGCTTAATGAACAAGAAATTCAGTGGTGCACTAAATCAGGTGTCCACATTGGGCATTGCCCAGAATCTAATTTAAAACTGGCCAGTGGTTTTAGTCCTATTGCCAAACTAAACCAACAAGCTATTAACATTACATTAGGTACTGATGGTGCCGCATCAAATAATGATTTAGACATGTTTGCTGAAATGCGGCAAGCCGCATTGCTTGCCAAAGCTGTGGCACAAGATGCCAGTGCAATTCCTGCTCACACCGCATTAGAGATGGCGACAATAAATGGTGCAAAAGCATTAGGTATAGATACAATTACCGGCTCGCTTGAAAAAAGCAAAGCAGCTGACTTCATAGCTATAGATTTCAGTAAACTCGAATCTCAACCCTGTTATGACGTAGTCTCTCAATTAGTTTATGCCACGGGACGAGATCAAGTGACTGATGTCTGGGTCGATGGCAAACAGCTCTTAAAAGATCGCCAATTAACAACTCTAAACCAAACAAAGATAATCCAAAACACCCAAGATTGGGCAGCTAAAATAAGGCAGACAGATTCATGACAACACAAGCAAACGTCGATCCTGCAGAAGTAGCTAAATTTGAGGCTTTAGCGACCAGTTGGTGGGATACTGAAGGCGAATCGAAACCACTACATGATCTGAATCCCATTCGTTTAGGCTATATCGAACAACGTTGTCAGCTTAATGATAAACACGTTATTGATGTCGGCTGTGGTGGTGGAATTTTATCAGAAGCGCTCGCCAAAAGTGGCGCTCATGTAACCGGTATTGATATGGGTAAGATGCCACTAGATATTGCTAAATTACACGCACTAGAAGCAGAATTAATTATTGATTACCAACAAATAACTGCCGAACAAAAAGCAGAACAATCTGCAGGGCAATATGATGTGGTTACTTGCATGGAAATGTTGGAGCATGTGCCTGATCCCGTTTCCATTATTCAAGCTTGTTCAGATCTAGTTAAGCCCGGTGGCGATCTGTTTTTTTCAACTTTAAATCGTCACCCTAAAGCCTATTTACTGGCTGTGCTCGGCGCCGAATATATTATGAAAATGTTGCCTAAAGGCACGCATGACTACAAACGTTTTATTCGCCCCTCTGAAATGGCGGCTTGGTGTCGTCAAGCCGGTTTAGATGTGCAAGACATTACGGGGCTGACCTATAACCCCATCAGCAAGGCCTTTAAATTAGGCGATGATGTAAAAGTGAATTATTTAATGCATTGCCGCAAAGCTTTAGATTAATGACAAATATGTCTGGAATAAATTTAGGGGCTATGCAAAAACACCGTCACTCCCGCATGCGCTTAGCGGGAGTCTTGTTTATGTCCAGATTCCGGCTAACAGCCTGCTGGAATGACGAATCCGTAAGAACTGCACGTTGAAGTATTATGGATAAAAATATGCAACCATTTTCTGCTATTTTATTTGATCTTGATGGCACCCTCGTTGATACCGCGCCTGATCTTGCCTTTGCACTCACTCGCTTAATGGAACAAGAAGGGCTTGAAGCGCTGCCTTATGACATGATTCGCCCCGTCGCTAGCCATGGCAGTGCTGGTTTATTAGGTTTGGGGTTCGATATTTCAACTGATCATGATGACTACCCATCTCTTCAACAGCGATTCTTACAACTGTATCAAGATAATATCGCCAGAGAAACTTGCCTTTTTGAAGGCATGGAAGAGGTTCTATCGGCTTTAGAGCAGGCTGAAATCACTTGGGGAATTATCACCAATAAACCGGCTTTTTTAACCGATCCGTTAGTCGATAAACTGAATCTCACTCATCGCGCTGCCTGCGTTGTTAGTGCTGACACCACCCCACATAGCAAGCCTCATCCCGCGCCCATGTTGCATGCTTGTAAAGTGATCAATCTTTCGCCTGAACAATGTATTTATATCGGCGATGCCGCCCGAGATATTGAGGCAGGGAAAAATGCCAACATGCGAACAGTTGCGGCACTTTACGGTTATTTAAGTGATCAAGATCGACCAGAGAAATGGCATGCCGATGCCAGCATTAACCACCCGCGTGATATTTTGCAATGGATTTAGATTTCACCTCTATTCAACAGTTCGCCCAACAACAAAACGGACTGATTATTTTATTAATTGTCAGTGCCTTAATCGGTGCACTCATTGTATTTTTTATTCGTGGACGAAAAATTAGGAAGTTGGCAACAGAAAATACTGAGCTCGCTATGAAATTATCACTGGAAAAACAAGCCATTGACCGTTTTGATGAAATTATTGATCTCACTCATAGTCAGCTTGCCAATACCTTTAATCAATTATCAAACGAAGCATTAAGCCGCAATAATAATAGCTTCTTGAAATTAGCTGAAGAAAATCTCAAACGCCATCAAAGTGTGGCTAACGCTGAATTACAAAGCCGTGAAAAAGCAATTGAGCAATTAATTAAACCGATTAATGATGCTTTGTTAAATACATCTAAACAAATTCACGAAATTGAAAAAGAACGTAAAGAGTCTTACGGCAACCTTCGCAGCACTATCGAACAAATGTCACAAGGCCAGCAAAGCTTGCAACAAGAAACACAAAACTTAGTGCAGGCACTGCGTCGCCCTGAAGTGCGAGGTCAATGGGGCGAAATGACCTTACGTCGCCTAGCGGAACTCAGTGGCATGGTGGCACATTGTGACTTTTTTGAACAAACACATACTGTGACTGAATCGGGCAGTATTCGCCCTGATATGATTGTGCGTTTGCCAGAAAGTCGAGAAATTATTGTCGATGCAAAAACGCCGCTGGATGCGTATTTATCGGCGATGCAAACAACTGAAAATGCGGTGCGTACAAAAGAATTAAAACGCCATGCTCAAATTATTCGCCAACGGGTAAAAGAGTTAGCTTCAAAAAACTATTGGGCTGAATTTTCACAATCGCCCGAATTTGTAGTGCTCTTTATTCCGGGAGAACATTTTCTCTCGGCCGCTTTAGAACTTGACCCAAAGCTACTTGAAGATGCCATTCAACAAAATATTATCTTGGCGACACCGACCAATTTCATCGCATTGCTGAGAACGATATCTTACGGATGGAAACAACAAGCCTTAGCTGATAATGCAATCGAAATTCGAGAGCTGGGCGAAAGTCTCTATAAACGTTTAAATGTTTTTACCAGCCATTTAGCTAAACTCGGCGCCAGCTTAAACACTACTGTAGATAGTTTTAATAAAACAGTTGGATCCTTAGAGCGACACGTCATCCCAAGTGGTAAACGTTTTCTAGATATGGGGATCAGAGCTAAAGAGGAACTAGACTCTATCCCTGAAATAGACACTCAAATACGCAATGTAAAAGAAGAGTCGGATGCCTGAGTTAGAGCACGCTTATCAATTTTGCCAAAGACTGGCCAAAAGTCATTATGAAAATTTTCCTGTTGCTTCGGTGTTACTACCGAAAAGGTTACGCCGACCTATTAGCGTGATCTATGCCTTTGCTCGAACCGCCGATGATTTCGCCGATGAAGGCGATATATCACAACAACACCGCTTAGGCCAACTTGATGCTTATAGCGATGCATTGCAAGCTATCACAAACAACAACTATCAAGGCAACCATCCAATATTTATCGCCCTGACAGATATTATCGAAAAACATCAGCTCCCCACCAGCTTATTCAACGACTTACTAAGTGCATTTAAGCAAGATGTAGTCAAAAATCGTTATGCAAATTTTGAAGAAGTACTCGATTATTGTAAACGTTCCGCCAATCCGGTTGGTCGATTATTGTTATTACTCAGTTCTGAGCCTAGCAAGCAGCAATTACAACAGTCTGATGCCATTTGCACCGCCTTGCAACTGATCAATTTTTATCAAGATATTCTGCAAGATCTAACGGAATCTAATCGCATTTATCTTCCGATAGATGAACTGAAACAATTTGGTGTCAGCGAACAACAATTAGCTCACTCTCGAACAGCTGATCTTGCCCCGCTATTGCGATCACACTATAAAAGAACACAACAACTGATGGCAGCAGGAATAAAATTAGGCACCACGGTTAAAGGAAGAATTGGCTGGGAAATAAGAGCCATGACTTTAGGCGGGGTAACGACATTGAATAAGTTAATCTCTCAACACGACACTGAATTATTCAATCGACCTCGGCTTAGTAAAATCGAATTTATCAAAATAGCCCTTATAAGTTGTTCAACACGATTTTATTTATATAGTGCTGACAAGTTATTAAATAATTACAGCAAAAAATCAAGCTGACCGCCCCTTTATTTTGCAAATCCCAATTACTTCAGTACATCTGCCCAGATATTTTTTGCCCAAGAATTAGCATAAACACCATCGAGCTTTGTCCCGTGATCTGAAATACCCACATTTGGCATTACTTTCATTTTTTTATGTTCTTTGTCATAACGGAAAACTTCTGCAATATGTCCTGCTTGTTCGTTATCAACAAAACTGTAGCAGGTATTGCTAAATACTGGTTCTTGTTCGACTTCTTGATCATTAAGCAAATTAGCTATGGCTGCCGCACATACTTTAGCTTGCTGATTAGCTACATGCCCAGATTTAGGTAAACTCGCCGATATCGCATCACCAATAATATGAACATTCTTTTTCACTGTCGATTCATAGCTTAGGAAATCCACCTTGCACCAGCGGTCATCCACATTGATAACACCAGCAAATTCAGCCACTTTGCCTGCTCTTTGTGGCGGAATAAAATTAATTACATCGGCAGAAAAGTTATCAAATTCTGTTTCAACTTGCATAGTTTTAATATCAATATTCTCAATTCTACTGCTTGGAACATAGTCAATAAGCCCTGAATAGTATTCTTCCCACGCACCTTTGAACAATTCTTTTTTGACAATGACATCATCGCTTTCATCTAAAATAATCAATTTAGCAGTAGGGTTATATTGTTTTAAATAAAAAGCTATTTGGCATGCACGTTCATAAGGGCCTGGAGGACAACGAAATGGCATTCCAGGAATGCTCATTATTATTGAGCCGCCCTTCTTCATGCCTTTTATTTGCTCTTTTAACAGTGTTGTTTGATGTCCAGCCTTCCATGCGTGAGGGATCTTTTCTTGATGGGCAAGTTGAGGTAAATCGTCGTAAATAAAATCAACACCTGGTGCAATAACAAGCCGATGATAACTAATCTCAACACCGTCAGCCAGCGTTACATTTTGTTTTTCTGTGTCAATCGCCACAACTTCAGCCTGCACAGTTTGAATATTATAGTTATCGGATAAACTGCGATAATCAGAGGTTAATTGTTGTAGAGTTCGGCTACCGCTTAATACTAGGTTACTTTGCGGACATGATATAAATTGAGCATTACGTTCAATCATAATAACTTCAGTATCAGCAGACCACATGCTGATATATTTTGCTGCTGTTGCGCCAGCAAAACCACCGCCAATAACTATAACTCGTTTCTTTTTCTTTGGATTGAGCGTAGCTAAAGCAACTTTTGGTAATATGATCGCAGAACCAGCAGCAACCGCTGTTTTAATAAAATTACGACGCTTTAATTTCATGCTTGAACCTCATTTAACATCCAAAGAAAATTTACAGTTTACACCATATTTATAGCTGTGGCACTTCAATACTAT
>CAYSGK010000034.1:3453-13760 GCA_964430395.1 uncultured Methylophaga sp. | reverse complement strand
GCTTGTTGCTGCCGCATTACGATCACGCGAATTAGCGAATCAACTCGGGGAAGACGATGCCTAGCGGTTATTTTACAAATCCTCTGGTTTTTATATTAGAACTTGCCTTTAGCTTTTATATTACACTTATTGCCCTGCGCATTATTATGCAGTGGGCAAAATGGGAATATCATAACCCCATCGCTCAATTTATTATTAAAGCGACCCAAGCCCCAGTAAAACTATTACGCAAAGTATTTCCTCCTTTAGGGAAATGGGACAGCGCAACAATTGTATTTTTAGTCATCGCAACAATAATAAAATTATTAATTCTATCTAGTCTTAAATCTGCTTTTTTTATCACACCCTCCTTTTTTATTCTGGTGTTATACGACATCTTTTTACTGCTTATCAAATTGTTTACCATCAGTCTATTTATCGAAGTAATTTTAAGTTGGATCATGCCTCACGACACTTACAACCCTATTACTCCATTAGTCAAACGAATGAATGCTCCACTTTTGAAACCTATTCGTCGCTGGTTGCCATTAATGGCTAATATTGATTTTTCACCATTTGTCGCTATGGTTTTATTACAATTACTACCCATGTTTATTGGCCCGTTACTAATAGGATAATGGCTAGTTATTGCACAAACTGCTTTGACTATTTAAACTTTTCCAATACATCTTAGGAATAGCGCTACCATGCCAGAAATAATACCGGTCGATTCTGTCGGTCTGGTTAAGACTGAAACATTGCATATTGATGCACCGATAACGCTAGACTGTGGTCGTAGTTTGCCTAGTTACGACTTAGTGTATGAGACATACGGCACGCTCAACAAACAAGCTTCTAATGCAGTATTAATTTGTCATGCACTCTCTGGCGACCATCATGCGGCGGGGTATCACAGTATGGATGATAAAAAGCCAGGGTGGTGGGATAGCGCAATTGGCCCAGGTAAAGCAATTGATACAAATCAGTTTTATGTAGTAAGTGTAAACAACTTAGGCGGCTGCAAAGGATCAACAGGCCCCATTAGTATTAATCCCGAAACCAATAAACCTTTTGGTCCAGACTTTCCTATTGTTACTGTCGCAGATTGGGTAAAAAGCCAAGCAATATTAGCTGATTCCTTAGACATTCAGCAGTGGGCTGCTGTAGTAGGCGGAAGCTTAGGCGGTATGCAAGCAATGCAATGGGCGATTAGCCTGCCAGATCGTCTTCGTCATGTATTAATCATTGCGGCAGCACCTAAGCTTTCTGCTCAAAATATTGCCTTTAATGAAGTCGCCCGTACCGCCATTAAATCAGACCCTGAATTTCATGATGGCCATTATGCTGAGCATAATACTTTGCCGCGTCAAGGTCTTGGTTTAGCGCGCATGCTTGGCCACATTACCTACTTATCTGATGAAGCCATGCACGAAAAATTTGGGCGCGAATTACGTAACGACACGATCAACTATGATTATGGCGTAGATTTTCAAATAGAAAGTTATCTGCGCTATCAAAGTAAATCTTTTGTCGAGCGTTTTGACGCCAATACTTACCTATTAATGACTAAAGTATTAGATTATTTTGATCCGGCACAAGAGTTTGGTGATGATCTTGCAAAAACTGTAGCTTCTATTCAAGCAAAAAGTTTAGTTATTTCCTTTACCAGTGATTGGCGATTCTCACCAGCACGCTCACATGAAATTGTGAACGCGCTACTCAGTGAAAATAAAGAAGTTGTTTATGCAGAAATAGAAGCACATCAAGGTCATGATGCATTTCTGATGCCCATTCCGCGTTATCAACAAGTATTTAAAACCTATATGCAGCGTATTGCCGCTGATTGTGGTGATGTATGAGTTTACGCCTCGATTTACAAGTTATCAGTGATTGGATCCCCGATGGTGCTCGCGTACTTGATTTAGGTTGTGATGACGGTACCTTACTTAACCATCTTCAACAACGTAATATCACCGGCTATGGCTTAGAAATTGACAATAGTAAATTTGCAGATTGTATTAATGCTGGGGTGAATGTTATTCAAGCCGATCTTGACCAAGGTCTGCCCCAATTCTCTGATCAGAGTTTTGATTTTGTCATCTTGTCACAGACCTTACAGGCCATCAAACGCCCTGATTTTTTATTAGAAGAGATTGCACGCGTTGGTAAACAAGGTATTATCGGTTTCCCTAATTTTGGTCATTGGCAATGCCGTTTGCAATTAGCTTTAGGCGGTCATATGCCTGTTTCACGAACCTTATCAAATGATTGGTTTAATACTCCCAATATTCATTTATGTACTGTTCAGGATTTCGAGAAACTCTGTGATGATAAAAGCATATCTGTACTGAATCGAAGTATAGTTAATCATGCTCATAAAGATACACTCGGCACAAAACTACTGCCCAATCTATTTGGTCAAATTGCCCTATATCAAATTAAGAAAACCGCATAATGAAAAGCTATCAACAACAATTTATCAAATTCGCCATTGAAACAGGTGTGCTTCGCTTTGGTTCGTTTACATTAAAATCCGGCCGAATCAGCCCTTATTTCTTTAATAGTGGCTTGTTCAACACAGGTGTAAGTTTAGCCCGTTTAGGACGCTTTTATGCACAAGCTATCACTGAGTCTGAACTAGATTATGACGTGTTATTTGGCCCTGCCTATAAAGGAATTCCTTTAGCATCAACTACCGTCGTGGCCTTAGCCGATCATCATCAACGTGATGTGCCCTATATTTTTAACCGCAAAGAAGCAAAAGATCACGGTGAGGGAGGACAACTTGTTGGTGCCGAACTCTCAGGTAAAGTATTAATTATTGATGATGTTATTTCGGCAGGTACATCGGTGCGTGAATCTGTAGAAGTCATCAACAATGAAGGGGCCATACCCGCTGGTGTCATTATCGCCTTAGATCGCCAAGAACGTGGACTAGACAGCCGCTCAGCAATTGAAGAAGTCGAAGCTGAACACAATATCCCCGTATGTAGCATTATTTGTCTTGATGATTTACTTGAATTTATTCAAAGCGATGCCTCATTAGCACAACATTTATCCGCCGTTGAAGCTTATCGCCAACAATATGGTGTTAACTAACCTGAAAACGGAATAAGAAAAGTCATCCAGCACATCTATTTTAGCGGCTCTCTTCGTTGGATTTACTTCCAATAGCCTGCTATTGCTACATAAATCCGCCTTGATATCCACTAAAATAAATACACTGGTGCAAAATGCTTATGATTTTTTATTAGTTTTAAAATTATTTCTTAATAAGCTATTGTAAATTATAGAATTGCTGACTATCCTTATCCCGTTTTCAGGTTAGCTAACCCAAAGCAGCTTGATTGAGATCAAAATAGTTATTACCTCAAAAGCACGTTTAACCCAGCGATTTCCATTCTTTATCACTAAGTGAGACCCCAAGTAGCCACCTAATAATGAGCCTACCAATAATGCGGGCAACCATTGCCAATAAATCTCACCTAAAATACCCAACGTTATAGCGCCAGCCCCATTCCAAAACAGACCTACCATCACCAAGGTATACGCTACGGCACGTTGGTAATCCATACCAAACCACAACACTAACCAGAGTGTCACAAACAAACCCGTTCCTGATGTCAGTGAACCATTTAATATTCCAAGAAAGAATAATGTAACCCCCCCTAAAATTATATTCTTCCGAGCTCGATTTTTAGGATTATAGTCCTGACCTAATGTGGGTTTAAATATTGAATAAAGGCCTAAACCTCCTGTCAATATCCCTAATGCTATTTGCGCAATATCTTCAGGTACCTGCAAAATCAGATTACCACCTAACACCACGCCCGGCACGCCGAACAGCAGCATCAACATGACAAACTGCCTTTCTAGCTTGCTGCTAGAAAGGTATCGTGCGGCAGCCCCCAAACCCAAGGCAACACTCGCTACCTTATGCGTTGCCAGTGCAACAGAAAATGATAAACCTAAGAAGATAAGTATCGGAAATTGAATTAATCCTGCTCCGCCACCACTAAATGCAGATAAAGTATTTGAAACTAATGACGTTAAAAAGAGGACTAAGTGATCGAATATAGTCATGATAGAATAGAAACTATGAAATATAAAAATAATATAATTGTACTGGCCTTTTTTCTTTGTGTAACGAGTTTGCCCACTCATGCAGGGAAAATATACCGATTTCTTGATAAAAATGGCGTCTCTACTTTAAGCAAAGTATTGCCTCCTTATGCAGCACAACAAGGCTATGACATACTTGATGATAAATCATTTCGTTTAATTGAACATGTTATGACCTTAAAAGAATCATCGAAAATAAATGCTGAAGAGGAACGTCTTGCTAAGCTCAAAGAAGAAGAAGATCAACGCAAGCTAAAACGTTTAATTAATGATCGTAGCTTGTTAGATCGTTATCCCGATGATCGCGTGATGATTAAAGCGCGAGATACGGATTTAGCATTTATTATGAAACAAATAGCGGATGTAAAAGAACATCAACAAGCAAACCGAGATAAATTACACGCTTTGCAACAAAATGCTGCCGAAGCTGAATTAGCAGGTCAAACGGTTAGTCCTGGACTTGAAAAGAATCTCGCTGCAGCCCGTAATGAAATTTCCAATGATCAATTGCATATTGAACGATTACAAGCTGAACATACACTCACAGCGGCACAATATAATGTTGATTTGGCACGATTGCGAGAACTGCTTCATATACCCGAACCTGCAGAAGAAGATAAAGTATCTATTAAGGATACAGCTTCTGAGTCGAATTTAAAGACAGAAGAAAAATAATCAACCAGTTTAAACTATTACTTTTAGTACCTGTAGCAGCCGTTGATTTTGTTCTAATGTTCCAATCGTAATTCGCAAGAATTGACTAATTCTTTTGTGTTTAAAATGGCGAACAATGATACCTTGCTGACGTAGTCCTGCCGAAAGTTCTTCAGCATCATGTTGTGGGTGAGTTACAAACACGAAGTTTGCAGATGAAGGCAACACACCAAAACCAAACTTTTCTAGCTCCTGAACCAGCTGTTGACGACTAGTTATGATCTTGTTATTTGTTAACTCAAAATATTCTTGATCATTAAAGGCTTCAATGCCTGCGTTAACCGCTAAGTTACTTATAGGATACGAGTTAAAGCTATCTTTCACCCTCACCAAGGCTTCAATTAGATCGGTGTGGCCAATAGCAAAACCGATTCTTAAATTTGCCAAAGACCGTGACTTTGATAATGTTTGGGTAATGAGTAAATTTGGATATGTATCAACGAGCGATATTGCAGTTTCGCCACCAAAGTCAATATATGCTTCATCAATAACTACAACCGATTCAGTATTATGTTGTAATAACTTTTCAATTTCAGCTAGTGCGAGCAAACGACTTGTCGGTGCATTTGGATTGGGGAAAATAATCCCGCCATTTTTCTGTTGATAGTCATTAATATCAATTTCAAACTGCTCGGTAAGCGGAACAGTCTGATAATTTATTTGATATAACTGGCAATATACCGGATAAAAACTATAGGTAATATCAGGAAATAAAAGTGGTGCCTCATGCTGAAATAAGGCATTAAAAATATGTGCTAATACTTCATCTGAACCATTTCCGACAAAGACTTGTTTCGTCTCAACCTGATAATAATTAGCAAGTGTTTGTTTTAACTTGCCACTGTCAGGATCAGGGTATAATCGAAGATCATCATTAATACTTTGCTTTAAGGTTTTAAGCACTTTAGGAGATGGCCCATAAGGGTTTTCATTGGTATTTAGCTTGATTAAATTGGCAATTTTGGGTTGTTCCCCCGGTACATAAGGCTCTAAATCATGTACAAAAGGGCTCCAAAATCGACTCACAATACAATCCTTAATTCTTTAGACGGTATTCAGCTGATCGAGCGTGTGCCGTCAGGCTTTCACCTCGCGCTAAAACAGAAGCAATCTGACCTAAATTTTGTGCACCTTGCTCTGACACTTGAATCAAACTAGATCGTTTTTGAAAATCATAAACACCTAATGGTGAACTAAAACGTGCTGTGCGCGATGTTGGTAGCACATGATTAGGACCAGCACAATAATCACCTAGCGCTTCAGCAGTATATCGACCCATAAATATAGCTCCTGCATGTCTAACTTTTTTAGACATAGTTAAAGGATCTTCAACCGATAATTCTAAATGTTCGGGTGCAATAAAATTAGAGACTTCAACTGCTTCATCAAGATCTTTTACTAAAATAAATGCACCGCGTTCAGTTAAAGATGTATTAATAATCTCTTGGCGTTCCATTGTTGGTAATAATTGCTCAATCGCATCACTTACTTTAGTAAGGAATTCGGCATCATCCGAAATTAAAATAGACTGTGCATCTTCATCATGTTCTGCTTGCGAAAATAAATCCATCGCAATCCATTGCGGATCCGTCTTACCATCACAAATGACTAAAATTTCAGATGGCCCTGCAATCATATCGATACCAACTGTACCAAAGACCATACCTTTAGCAGTAGCCACATAAATATTACCCGGGCCAACAATTTTATCAACTTGAGGAATGGTCTCTGTGCCATAAGCTAGAGCTGCAATAGCCTGTGCACCGCCAATAGCAAAAATGCGATCGACGCCTGCAATAGCCGCTGCCGCAAGCACTAAATCATTCACTTCATCATCAGGCGTAGGTACCACCATGATGAGTTCATCAACGCCTGCTACCTTAGCTGGAATAGCATTCATTAATACCGACGACGGATAGGCTGCTTTACCACCCGGCACATACAAACCTGCACGCTCTATCGCTGTTATCTGCTGACCTAAAACCGTGCCATCCGCTTCAGTATATGTCCACGAATCCTGTTTTTGATGTTCATGATAACTACGAACGCGATCCGCAGCTTTCTCTAAGGCTTGTCGCTGCTGTGTAGGGATCTTTTCTAATATCGCTTGTGCTTGTGATAGAGGGATTTCTAAATCTGCCAAGTTTGCCGCCTTAACGCGATCAAAACGACGACTATATTCAACAACAGCGGCATCACCTCGCGTTTTCACTTGCGTTAGAATATCACGCACTGTTTCGGTTACAGCGCTATCTGAAACTGCCTCCCATGCAAGCAAGTCTTCTAGTTGTTGCCAAAAATCGACAGCATTTGTATTCAGTTGTTTCATATTAACTATTTTTCTGTTCTATTGTGCTTTAATTGCGATGCGAATATCATCAATAAATTGTTGAATTCGTGCATGTTTCATTTTCATTGAAGCTTTGTTCACTACAAGACGCGAACTAATATCTGCAATATGTTCCATTGGCACTAGGCCATTGGCGCGTAATGTATTCCCTGTATCGACCACATCAACAATTCGATCCGCCAGGCCCACTAAAGGGGCGAGTTCCATTGAACCATAAAGCTTAATAATATCTACTTGTGTACCTTGCTCTGCATAAAATCGACGCGTGCTTTCAACAAATTTAGTAGCCACTTTTAAACGACCTGCCCGCGCCGTATCATTTTCACGACCCGCGGTCATTAATTTGCACTGTGCAATTTCTAAATCTACAGGCTCATATAACTCTGCTTTTGGATGCTCAAGCAAAACATCTTTACCTGCAATACCCATATCAGCACCACCATATTCAACATAAGCAGGTACATCTGATGCGCGCACAATAATTAATCTTACATCCGGTTGCGTTGTTTGCAATATTAACTTTCGACTCGTTTCGGGATCGTCTATCGGCTCAATGCCTGCTGCTTTTAGCAAAGGCAATGTTTCTTTATATATACGCCCTTTTGATAAGGCTAATGTTAAATAATCAGCCATTTATTATCTTCCTGGGACTCGTTGAATATTCGCGCCCAATTGCTGTAATTTTTCTTCAATACATTCATAACCACGATCAATGTGATAAATACGTTCCACCGTCGTGTCATCTTCCGCTACTAATGCCGCTAACACTAAGGATGCTGAGGCACGAAGATCTGTTGCCATAACCGGTGCCCCAGCTAACTTTACTTGACCATTAGACATTACCGTATTACCTTCAACTTGTAGATCTGCCCCCATGCGCTGCAACTCTTGCACATGCATAAACCGGTTTTCAAATACAGTTTCAATAATCGTTGCTTGTCCCTCAGCCACACAGTTTAGCGCCGTAAATTGTGCTTGCATATCCGTCGGGAATGCTGGATAAGGGGCGGTGCGAATACTAACTGCTTTAGGTCGCTTACCATGCATATCAAGTGAAATCCAATCCTCTCCTACTTCAATATCTGCACCAGCTTCTTCAAGTTTTAGCAATACGGCTTCCAATGTGTTTGCATCCGTATCCTTAAGTTTCACTTTGCCACGAGAAATTGCGGCAGCAACTAAATAAGTGCCTGTTTCAATCCTATCCGGGAGGATCTTATATGGTGCGCCCTGTAATGCCTTAACACCTTCAATTTCAAGTGTTGCTGTACCTATGCCTGAAATTTTTGCACCCATCTTATTAAGATAATTGGCTAGATCGACCACTTCCGGTTCACGGGCAGCATTTTCAATAGTTGTTGTACCTTCTGCTAATGTAGCCGCCATCATCAAGTTTTCAGTACCTGTTACCGTTACTTGATCCATAAAGAGATGAGCACCTTTAAGGCCGCCACCATCTGTAGCACGAATATAGCCATTTTCAACTTTAATATCAGCACCCATTTGCTCAAGCCCACGCAAATGCAAATCAACAGGCCTTGAACCAATAGCACAACCACCCGGTAACGATACATCTGCTTTACCAAACTTAGCCAGCAACGGGCCTAATACTAAAATAGAAGCCCGCATTGTTTTAACCAAATCGTAAGGTGCTTCAGTATCAGTCAAAGTCGTAGGGTCAATAACAACTGCGGAACGCTCATCAACCGTTATAGTGACACCCATTCGACCTAATAATTCTAATGTCGTTGTAATATCATGTAAGTGTGGCACATTGCCGATGTGCACGGGCGAGTCAGCCAGTAATGCGCCCATAAGAATAGGTAAGGCTGCATTTTTAGCACCCGAAATACGGATTTCACCACTGAGTGGAGCACCGCCGTTGATAATCAATTTATCCATGTAGTCTCACGATTGTTGCGCACCTAAATTGTGTGGGGCACAGATGTTTTTAAGGCTAGTGCATGTAAGGCACCTTCGAAACTATCTCCTAAAGTGGCATAAACCATTTTATGTTGAACAATCAATGTTTTACCTGCAAAAGACGGGCTTTCGACATATGCATCGAAATGCTGGCCATCATCACCCAACACTTCTACTTTTGCATCAGGCAGACCTGCTTCAATTAATTTCTGTATTTGTATTGCGTTCATTTTATATTCTAAATTTAACTGCTATTGTGCCGGTAGTAACTCGTCTACACCACTAGCATTGGCAATTGCTAACATTTGAGCCGGAATATTATAAAACATAATGTCTTTACTGTTTTTTTTTGCTAGCCGCATCCAATCAATTAATAACGCTAAACCGGCACTATCACTATGTGTTACAGCTGTTAAATCAATATTTAATTTGTGATGATCTTCAAATAATGCCGGCGATTGCTCAAGCAATGCGTTGACAGTTGCAAATGTGAGTTCACCTGCGAGATGAAATAAATTATCCTCTGAATCAAAATTTAAAGAATAAAGTTCGTCACTCATAGCGCTACTTTTTCATTCTTTTGCGCAAGGCTTTCAATTAATTTATCCATCCCTTCTTTACGAATTTGTGCTGAAAAAGTAGAACGATAATTGGTCACCAAACTAATACCATCAATTTTTACATCATAAACCTTCCATATATCTGCTTTATTTTGATACATAGATAATGCCATCGGGATTGACGGGCCTCCAGATTGAATAATTTCCATCGGCACTTTTACTTTCTTTTTCTTCAAATTACCACTAGTTGGAAGATAGTTAATTTTCTGATCCGTGTATTCTAACATCGCTGTTGAATACGTTCTAATTAATAATAAGCGGAATTCCTCAGTAAATTTTATTCTCTGTTCTTTTGAAGCTTTACGCCAGTTTTTCCCTAATGCTAATTTTGCGATTTTATTAAAATCAAAATGCGGCATTATAATAGATTCAACTAAACCATATATAACACTGGGATCTTCTTTTACTTCGACCTCATTATCTTTTAATGCTTGTAACATTTTTTCCGTGGAATCTTTTACTAACACCTGTGGCTCTGTGGAATTTGTTTCGTCTGCCTTAGCAAAAGCCACACCAAATATACTGAATGAAAACAGCATGAATACTGCGAGTATTCTGCTGAAAAAGATTTTATTTTTCATAACTATTCATCACCTTCT
>CAYSGK010000034.1:0-3353 GCA_964430395.1 uncultured Methylophaga sp. | reverse complement strand
CCTAAAATAGCAAACGCTGAGTGCACTACGGTGCGCGTAGTAGCTCGTCCTACCCCTTCTGATGTTGGTATGGCATCATACCCTTCAAACAGCGCTATCCATGTTACTACAAAGCCAAAAACAACACTTTTAATAACACCGTTTAATACATCGCCATACCAATCTGTTTTAACTTGCATTTGCGACCAAAAAGCACCGCCATCCACACCTAACAATCCATGCCCAACTAAAAACCCACCATAAATTCCTACAGCACTAAAAATGGCGGCAAGCAATGGCATCGATATAACACCCGCTAAAAATCGTGGTGAAATAACGCGTCGAATTGGATCAACCGCCATCATTTCCATGCCTGATAGTTGCTCTGTGCTTTTCATTAGTCCGATTTCAGCCGTTAATGCCGAACCGGCTCGTCCTGCAAATAATAAGGCAGCTACAACTGGTCCCAACTCACGCACTAATGATAATGACACTAAAACGCCCAATGATTCTTCAGCGCCAAAATCAACCAAGGTATTATAGCCTTGTAACCCTAATACCATTCCTACAAACAGGCCTGATACTAAAATTAAAGCAAAAGACAACACACCTACTGAAAATAATTGCTGAACAACTAGCGAACCTCTAAGAAATAAGCCAGGTATCCCTGCTAACACTTGTATTAAAAATAAATGAGCACGTCCAAGTCGTTCAAATGTGCCTAATCCCCAACGACCAAGACTTCGAATTGTCTCAATCATGTTCTTTCCTCTGGGCTTAACAAGTCATCTGAAAGACTAACACTTGGGTAATGGAAAGGCACCGGGCCATCTGGTAAACCTTGCATAAATTGTTGCACCCATTGCGAAGAAGATTTTTTCAATTGCACAGAAGATCCTTTTTCAATCACTTTTCCACCTGACAACAAATAAATAAAGTCTGCTATCTCCGCTGTTTCAACTACATCATGCGAAACAATAATACTCGTCAATTTCATCGCATCATTCATTTTATGGATCAAATTTACCAAAGTTCCCATTGAAATAGGGTCTTGTCCGGTAAAAGGTTCATCGTACATAATCATCATTGGATCAAGTGTCATTGCTCTTGCCAAAGCAACACGTCTCGCCATACCGCCTGATAACTCACTCGGCATCATATCACGCGCACCACGTAAGCCTACCGCTTGCAACTTCATTAATACCAAATCACGAATCATGCTTTCAGGTAAGTCTGTGTGCTCACGAATGGGAAATGCCACATTATCAAACACATTAATATCTGTTAATAATGCACCACTTTGAAAAAGCATGCCCATGCGCTTGCGCAATTCATAGAGACCGTCATGTGAAAGCTTATGCACATCTTGTCCATCAACTTCAATCGTTCCTTTGTCCGGCCGTAACTGTCCGCCGATTAAGCGCAACAAAGTTGTCTTTCCGGTACCACTTGGCCCCATGATCGCAGTAATTTTTTCACGGTGAATATCTATATTCACCCCTTCAAAAATAGCGTTATCACCACGATAGAAGTGCAAATCCCTGATTTTTATCAGTGGCACTATAGTCTCCAACTTAAAAAAACGATTTTAAAAAAGTTCAATTTTCAATAATATAGAGGCGTAAGTCAAATTTGATTGTGGAAAATATTGACTTGGTACGATAAAGTATCCCTACTAGATTCTAGTTAATTGTGACCTGACAGAAAACATTAGGGAACTAATTGCCGATATCAGCACTCTGAGTTAGTGCGGATCCAAAATTTAATTACCGCCTAAACGGAGAGGAATAATGAAGAAATTTTTACATTTTTTAATGACAGCTTTAATTGTAGTACCTATGGTCGCAACAGCACATGGCCCTACTCGTCAACAAGTTAAAGAAAAAATAATGATCAAAGCATCACCAGAGAAAGTATGGGCAATGGTCAAAGACTTTAGCGCAATTGATAAATGGCATCCTGCAATAAAAAGCGTTGAAATGAAAGACGATAAGACACGTGTTTTGACATTAGGTTCTGATGGTAATCCAACAATTACTGAAGAATTACAAAAAGTTGATGATGAAAAAATGACGTTAATTTACAAAATAAAAGACATGTCTGTTGTTAAAACCATTACATTTAACAGTACAGAAACACCTTATTTCACATTACCCGTGGCAAATTACAAATCATGGATCAGCGTAAAAGCGGTTGATGGCGGTAGTGAAGTACTATGGAAAGGTAAGTTTTATCGCTCATTTCTAAAAAACCCACCTGTACCAGAAGGTCAGAGCGATAAAGATGCTGTAAACACTATTAAAGCGGTATACACATCAGGTTTGGAAAATCTTAAAACCATTCTAGAAAACTGAAAGTCACAGCAAGATTGTATTACTCAAGACAAATAAGTTTATGAATATCAGCTTATTGACAATTAAAAAGGTAGCTCTGACATGGGCTACCTTTTTTCTTATATTAGGACTTACTGCATGTAGCACAGTGCAACAACAACCTCCATACGCTTATATTACCAATCAACTAGACAATAATCTTAGCGTTATTGATACCTCTACACAGCAAGTTATTTATACCATACCCATAGGTAATCGCCCTGTAGGTATTGCGTTAAGTAAACACGGAAATCGTGCATTTATCAGTAATTCTGAGGGGCAGGATATTACCGTTCTCAATACCAAAACAATGACGGTAATCACTCATATTCCCGCACCACCTGGGCCTGTTGGCATTGCCTCAAATAGTAATGGTTCGCGTGTCTATGTTGCCGACTGGTATCAACATAAAATATCAGTCTTTGACCCAGAACAAGAAAAACTGATTTCGACTATTCCTGTTGGCCATTCTCCAGCAGGTATGATTATTGATGAAAATACCAGACGACTTTATGTAGCCAATCGTGATGACAATACGGTTATGTTTATCGATCTTGATTCTCAAAAGATCCTTGCTACTATTGCCGTTGGTAAAGCCCCTTTTGGGCTTGCCTTATCACCCAATGGTTCAACACTTTATAGTGTAAATGTTCGCTCTGGTGATGTCAGTGTTATTGATACAAGCAAAGCAACATTAATACACACCATTAAAGTCGGTGAGTGGCCGTATTGCGCCGTTGTCAGTCCCGATGGCAAACATCTCTTTGTTACCAACCAAGATGACAGCACCATTTCAATTATAGATACAGTCAATCCCTCCATCACCAGTACTATTGATGTGGGTGATTCACCAGATGGCATTGCTATTACACCGGATGGTCAGTTTGTCTATGTTATTAATTGGGGTGATGGTACTGTTTCAGTTGTCGATACCAATACATATACCATTGTCAAAACCATTAAAACGGGTAAAGGTAATCGTTCATTTGGACAATTTATCAG
>CAYSGK010000033.1:0-13834 GCA_964430395.1 uncultured Methylophaga sp. | reverse complement strand
TTTTTCATTTTACGGATAAAGTATTTCTCAAAGGCTACTTTTGCTGCTCGCATCATTTTGCCTTTTTTCATCCATGCAACATTACGCGGTGGATTTTGTGGTATCGCAATGAATGCTGTGCCGGTATGCCCCATATCACCTAGACACATTGCACTCAGTGATGCTTTGGCATGCGGCTCCTTACCTTCAATCGCTAATTTAATATTATCGACTGCTGCTGTTGCCATACTTTCTATCATATAACCCGTTTTCGGTGCACCAACCGGTAATGGTGTCGGCTCAATAGGAGCAAGAGCAACACACACGCCAACCCCATAAATATTGGGGTGTTTAGGGTTCCGTTGGAATTCATCTACTTTAATAAAACCACGTGGATTAACCACCTCATCACTCATATTTGCTACACAATCAACGCCTTTAAATGCTGGTAGCATCATGGAAAAATTGAATGGTAATTCGTGTGTTTTAATTGTTTCTGCCTGATCGTTGACTTGCTCAACAAACATTTTACCGGCTTCTACTTTTTGTACTTTTGCATTGGTGAGCCATGTAATATCGTTCATTTTGAATTCAGATTCTAATAAACCATTTGAATCACCCACTCCACCTAAACCTAGGTGACCAATATAAGGTTCAGCAGTAACAAATGTAATGGGGACTTGATCGCGAATTTTAGCTTTTTTCAGCACTCGATTAAGAATAAATGCAAATTCATAGGCAGGCCCATAACATGAAGCCGCTTGAACAGCGCCAATTACAATTGGCCCTGGGTTTTTCATAAATTCTTGCCAGTTTTCATAGGCTTTTTCAGCATGATCAATACTGCAGATTGATGTAGTATGACCTTCTGGCCCCAGGCCTTCAATTTCATCAAAAGCTAGTTTTGGCCCAGTAGCAACAATTAAATAATCATAATCTAAGGTTGAACCATCACCAAGTAGTAATTGATTACTTTCTGCACGTATTTCATCGACCCCTGCTGATGAAAAAGCAATATTCTTTTTCTTTAGATAGGGTTCAATATCAAAGGCGGTTTCTTTTCGCTCTCGCCAGCCAACAGCAATCCAAGGATTACTTGGCACAAAATGGAAAACAGGTGTATTGGAAACAACGGTTATATCATGTTCCTTCCCTAAGGCTTCACGCGCCTCATAGGCTGCTGGTAGTCCGCCCGTGCTTGCTCCAATTATAATTATATGCGCCATTGTCAAACCTCCTTAATATTAGCAAATATTAATATACTTGATTTAATAGATTAAAACAACTTCCCCATCAAATGTGGCATCGCCTTTCTATTTAATGCACTATCTTCGGATCTGAAATTGAACCTAGTTGCCCGGAGAATAACTGTGCAACATCCACCTGATCAAAATGATAATGTTCATTACAAAACTCACACGCCACCTCAATATGACCTTGTTCTTGTAATAAATTAGCAGCATCGTCTTTACCCAATAATCCAATAGTATCAGCAACGCGCTCACGTGAGCAATTACATGAGAAGCTCAATTCTGTAGATGAGAGTAGTCGACATTCTTCTTCATGAAACAAACGATGCAATAATGTACCTGCGTCCAGCTCTAGAAGCTCTTTATTTTTAACGGTACTCGCTAATTGGTTTAGACGAGACCAACTCTCCTCATCTGCTTCTTTATGATGACTTTCACCCGGAAGTTGTTGCAAAAATAACCCTGCCGCAGATTGGCTGTCAGCCGCTAACCAAATACGTGTTTCTAATTGCTCAGATTGTTTGAAATAGGTTTCCAATACCTCCGATATTGATTCACCTTGTAGACCCACCACGCCTTGATAAGCTTGTTTTGAACCTTCAACATCAATGGTAATAGCTAATGCACCTTCACCGGTTATCTCCATTAAAGTTGCATCATCTTCAACATCACCATCCCATTGTGCAAAAGCACGTAAGGTATTATTACTGGTACATTCCACCATCATTAACGTCACAGGGCCTGATGATTTTAATTGTAAAACCAAACGACCTTTAATTTTCACTGTTGCTGTTAATAATGCGGCAGCAGCCATCATCTCGCCCAATAAGCATTTAATCGCTTTAGGATACTCTCGCAAAGCCAACACATTTTGCCATGTTTTAGATAAATGTACCCATTCACCGCGAACAGGTGCATTATCAAAAATAAAACGTTGTAAATAATCAGACCGAAATTCGTGTGTATTATTCATTAGATTTTTCCAAAAAAAATGCTGAGTAGATTGCTCTACCCAGCATTTTACTACTTTAATGTCATTCCCAAGATCTTTTATTGGGGATGACGCTACCCTTTATTTAGATAAGGTTAAAAGCAATTTATTCAAACGCTTAACATAGCTGGCAGGATCATCTAATTGACCACCCTCGGCCAATAAAGCTTGATCAAACAAGATTGATGACCAATCCTTAAACTTCTTGTTGTTTTCTTCATCTTTTAGGCGTTTAACCATCGGATGTTTCGGGTTCAATTCAAAAATAGGTTTTGTATCGGGCCCCATTTGCTGACCTGCTGCTTTTAGCATGCGTTCAAGATTGGCACTCATATCATTTTCATCAGCGACCAAGCACGCTGGTGAATCGGTTAGGCGATGTGTGATGCGAACACCTTTCACTTTATCACCTAAGGTCTTTTTAACGCGTTCAACTAAGTCTTCAAATTTCTTATCGACTTTTTCTTTAGCCTTTTTCTCTTTTTCATCTTCAAGCTCACCTAAATCTAAGTCACCTTTAGCGACTGATTGTAGTTGCTTACCGTCAAACTCGGTTAATGAATTAGTTAACCATTCATCAACACGATCGGCTAACAATAAAACCTCAATGCCTTTTTTCTGGAAAACTTCAAGATGCGGACTATTTTTAGCTGCTGCAAAACTTTCTGCCGTTATGTAATAGATCTTATCTTGTTTGTCTTTCATTCGACCGACATAGTCTTCTAATGAAACCGTTTGGTCTTCTGAGCCCGTTTCTGTAGTCGAGAATCGTAGTAATTTGGATAAGGCTTCTTTATTAGCAAAGTCTTCACCTAAACCTTCTTTAATCACTTGGCCAAACTCTTTCCAGAATTCTGCATATTTTTCTGCATCATTCTTCGCCATTTTTTTCAATTCGCCCAGCACTTTTTTCACTGATGCTGCACGAATGCTATCAATGGTTTTGCTGCCCTGTAAAATCTCACGAGACACATTCAATGGCAAATCATTGGTATCAATTACGCCACGGATGAAACGTAGGTAGCGTGGCATTAATTGTTCTGCATCTTCCATTACAAAAACGCGTTTTACATAGAGTTTCAAACCATGGCTGCTATCACGATCCCATAAATCAAATGGTGCTTTTGATGGGATGAAAAGTAATGAAGTATATTCAAGCTTACCTTCAACCTTGTTATGGCTCCAACTTAATGGATCTTGATAATCATGAGAGACTTGTTTGTAAAATTCTTTATAATCATCATCACTGATGTCATTTTTCGATAATGTCCATAATGCGGTTGCTTTATTAACCGTTTCATCTTCAGGCACAACTGACTCATCAATCTTGCCATCTTCATCAGGCACAGGATCTTTTGTCATTACAATAGGTAAATTAATGTGATCAGAATATTTGCTAATGATATTGCGTAAACGCCAGCTATTTAAGAATTCATCTTGGTCTTCACGCAAGTGTAATGTGATTTCAGTTCCACGTTGTGGCATATCGATGGTTTCAATCGAGAACTCGCCTTTACCTTCTGATTGCCATTGCACACCATGTTCACTACCCATGCCTGCGCGACGCGTTTTTAATGTCACATTATCTGCAACAATAAAGCTTGAATAAAAACCGACACCAAATTGACCAATTAACTGTGAATCTTTTGTTTCATCACCCGTCATTTTTTCAAAGAATTTTTTAGTACCAGAATTAGCAATCGTACCAATATTATCAATCACTTCATCACGGCTCATACCAATGCCATTATCAGTAACGGTAATCGTTTTTGCCTCTTTATCAAAAGCAACACGAATTTTCAGTTCCGCATCATTTTCATAAAGCGCATCATCAGATAAAGCTTCAAAGCGTAATTTATCTGAAGCATCAGCCGCATTTGAAATCAATTCACGTAGGAAGATTTCTTTGTTGCTGTATAGAGAGTGGATCATCAGATCCAATAATTGTGAAACTTCTGTTTGGAAACCTAGCGTTTCTTTATGTGCATCAACACCCATTTGAATATGCCTCCATTGGCTTTATTTTAACTTAGAATGTAAGTGGGGACACCATGAGTAAACTTCAAGTATAAATCAGATGAAATTCAAATTTTTGCTCTTATTATCTATACCTGTAACACAACTGTAACACTCGTTACGTAGGCTATTTCGCCTGATATCTTAACTTCTTTAAGGCAAAAACCTCCATGTCTAAATCTAGTCCGTCTAAAATATCTAGTCCGTCTAAAATACTTAAATTTAGAAATTTATTATGGAAGTTACATTATAAACTGGAAAAAATTGGACAGCATACATCATTTGAAAAATTAACAGATGATCCACGTTATCGCTCGATTATTTTAGATTCCGCCCTAAAAGATTTAGACAATACCCCTCTAGCTAAAATAGCCAAAAAAATAATTGAGCAGGAGAAGGTTCTTGATATTCATTATGTCTTGAGCGAAGATGATACACTTGACTCTATTTCTGGCACTGTCGCTGTAAAAGAAAATGGTAATATTTGGTTAAAAACGACCTTATTAACGTTATTATTCCTCTTCATTGCTATTTCTGTCTATTCCTGCAGCCCTCCCGAAACCTCGGCCAAAAGTAATTTAGCTACACCCGAGAAACCATCACTTTCCACTCAGCTAAAAACCCCTGATCAGGATCGGGATATAGAGAGTAATATTATAGCGACTAAAAACCCTAAAACTAATCCAAGAACTACAAATTTAATTGCATCCGTTAATATAGAACAGCCTGAAAATATAAGCCTCCCTGAGATACCAAAAGAAGTCCCATTAATTCCCCCTACCTCACATACAATTATGCGCTTACATGGCTCAAATACGATCGGTGAAGAATTAGCACCTACATTAATTAAAGCCTATTTAAAAAGCATCGGTGCAACAGAGCTTAAAACAGTTGTTACTGCAGATCTCGAGAAGTCTATCTCTGCTCATATACCCCAAAAAGGATGGATAGATGTTGAGCTTCATGCTCATGGATCAACGACCGCATTTAAAGGCTTAGATAAAGGTTTGGCAGATATGGGAATGGCATCACGCAAAATTAAAGATAAAGAAGTGATGTTATTAAAAGATCGTTTCGGAGATTTAACACGCCCTGTGAGTGAACATATTCTAGGCTTGGATGGCCTAGCTATTATTGTCAATAAAGCTAACCCTATCGACAATTTAAACACAGAACAATTAGCGCTTCTATTTTCTGGAAAGGTGACTAACTGGTCAGAGCTTGGAGGTGACGATATCCCCGTTTCAATTTATTCACGTGAAGCGAACTCAGGCACATGGGACACATTCAAAAACTTAGTACTAAAGAAGTATAACAAAAAATTAAGCCCAACAGCATCACGCTATGAATCCAGCTCAAAGCTATCAGATTTAGTGGCCGAAGATATAGGCGCCATCGGTTTTATTGGTCTGCCCTACGTTAGGCATTCCAAGCTATTAGCGATTGCTGATGATGCAAATGCTCAATATATTCTTCCAACCTTATTTACTGTAGGAACGGAAGATTATCCCTTATCTCGGCGACTTTACTTTTATACACCATCTAAGCAATCTGTCTTTATGCGTAATTTTATTGAATTCACGCAGTCTGCAGCAGGACAAAATATTGTTAAACAGATTGGCTTTATTTCTCAAAATATTTATGCTTTAAAACCTACAATCCCTATAGATAGCCCAGCAAGTTATCAATTATTAGTTAAAAATTCTGAACGACTCTCGCTTAACTTTCGCTTTCATTCTGGTAGTGACTTACTTGATAATAAAGCATTGCAGGATATGGAACGACTAACAAACTACCTCTCTACCAACCCTGGCAAACAACTTAGTCTGTTTGGTTTTTCTGATAGTATTGGTGATGCCAATTACAATGTGATATTAGCAGAGAAACGGGCACGAACCATTGAAACAGCGCTTCAACGCCGCGGTATTTATGCAAAAACAGTTAAGGGGTTTGGTGAAGCGATGCCTATCGCATCAAATGTGACAAAGGCGGGTAGAAACAAAAACCGACGTGTCGAAATCTGGGTTGAAGGTTAAAGACCTCTTTAAATATGGTCTCGTATAAACACCCAATCATCACCTTCTGACATTTCAGGGCTAAAACGATAACCATCAATATCAAACTGTTGAATGGTTTCTGGCTTATCGATTTTATGGTCATTAATGTAACGCGTCATTAATCCCCGTGCTTTTTTTGCATAAAAACTAATGATCTTATATTGACCATTTTTCCAGTCTTTAAATATCGGAGTGATGATTCTTGCATTTAGATTTTTAGCTTGTAGTGCTTTGAAATATTCATTTGATGCTAAATTAATTAGAATGCCATCAGACAATTCAGTTTCAATAGATTCTCGAAGTTGACTGCCCCAAAATTGATATAAATCGTTGCCTTTTACATTAGCAAACTTTGTTCCCATTTCTAAACGGTAAGCTTGCACTAAGTCTAGTGGTCGTAGCACTCCATAAAGACCCGATAAAATGCGTATATGCTGCTGCATAAAGTCAAAACCTGCTTTATCTAAAGTATCAGCATCTAAACCAGTATAAACATCCCCTTTAAAGGCTAGCACTGCTTGCTTTGCATTAGACAAATCAAAAGGTATCGACCAAGTCTGAAAGCGAGCCATATTCAAGCCCGCTAGCTTATCACTTAGCTTCATTAATGATGCTACTTCGGATACTGATAACTTTTTTAAATCAGCAATTAGTTGCTGAGACTCTGTCAAAAATCGTGCTTGTGTATACGCTTTTGTTACCGGTGCTGTATCAAAATCTAAGGTTTTCGCAGGTGAAATAACGATCAACATATTCTATTTTTTTGCTGGCTTGTCTTTTTTTTCTTCTGGTTCAATTTCGATGATTTCTTCATGTTCATCTACATCACTAACTGGTGTCGATTTTGTTTTAGGCTTAGGCTTATCTAATTTTCCCCATTCAGCAAACGGGAAAGGTTTACGATCTTCATTATATGTTAAAAACAAAATTATTTGATTGATGTATTTTGTTAAATCTGCTGCAAACTTTCGCAAGTTCTTATTATCTGAGCCGGTGATAAGGGCAAATAAAACCTGTATAAAGATAATGACAGCTGTCACCATTAAAACAAAATATAAAACAATCCAAAACAATAACATATAGAGAATACGCATCCACTGATTGCCATCTTGCAAGTTCTTTTTTAATTGTTCTTGTTTTTCTTCACTCATGTGTAATCTCCCATTAATTTTTATGGTGAAACTTTAGCATGAAATTCTATTTAGTGTTGTATTCTTTCAGAAAAAAAGCCCTCAAGCAGATAAACTGCTTGAGGGCTTTTTATTCTTAACTTAAGACTGCTATTTGTTGAAATGCTTATCCAAGTTATTTAATCCTGCATCATAAATTCCAGCAATAGTATCAACAGCTTTTTTATTTTCAACACCTTTTGCATCAAAACTTGAACTCCATGTTACCGTTGATTTACCATCAGCAGCAGATGAAACACTAATTGTCGATACATAGTTTGCAATGGGTAGCGGTGATTCAACAATTTTATAAGTATAACTTTTCGCACCATTATTGAGTGATAAAAGATCTTCCGTAATCGTCGCGCCATTACCTAATGTCAATAAACGTTCTGCACCCGCAGTTTGACCATTACCTTGTAATAATTTACTGGCAACAACTACAGGATGCCATACGTCGAGGTGGTTAAAATTTCCAATCATTTTCCATGTTGTTTCTGGGCTGGCATTGACAGTAATATTTTTGCTTACAGTTAAATCACCTGCAAAACTAGCTACGGCACTGGTTAATAATACAGCTGTTACGGTTGTTTTAATCATTGTAGATAACATAATCTCTCTTCCATCTTTTAGTAATTTAGGAGGTTTCATTATGCTTTTTAGTTAGGATTTATAAAATACCCATGAGGGATTAATCCTTTAGGATTATCTCCTTTAAATTCTATGAAGGATCTCGTTTAACTCCTCGGGTTTGACAGGTTTCATCATAAATCGACACCCTGCCTGCTCAATTTTTTTTCGTACTTTTAGATCAGTTGTTCCTGTTATCATAATTGCCGGAATATCTTTTTTATAGTAATCACGTATTTTAATTAGTAGCTCTAAACCCGTTTCATTAATCAGTTGATAGTCTGCAATGATAATCTCGGGACAGTCACCATTTTGGTCAAGTAAATACTCAACTTCCTTGCCCGATCCTAAGCTTTCTACGCGACAAGTCCATGAATGCAATATTGTTTTCAAACCCTCGCGCATGGTTTTATCGTCTTCAATTATCCAAATTAGCTTATCAATTGGAGCTTGTTTTTTGACAATGTTAGTAGCCCCAATTAAAGCAGGATCACCATATGGTACATCAATATAAAAAACCGAACCTTTATCTAATTCCGACTGCATTCCCGTATTTAGTTCTAATAGATGCGCCGCTTGCTGAACGATAGCCAAGCCCAAACCCAAACCTTTATCTGATAGCTGTTTTGCTTGTGTATCTCGATAAAATGTCTCGAATACTTTTTGTTGTGCCTCTTTTGATAGACCAATCCCTGTATCTAATACACAGACTCTAATATGATTTTTCTGCCGTCTACAGCCTAATAGCACCTTTCCTTCAGGCGTATATCGAAAGGCATTTGATAATAAATTTCTCAGGATACGCTCTAATAATATAGGATCGGTGACAACACAACTTGATGTTTCTACCACAGAGAATTCAAGCTGCTTTTCTGTTGCTTGAAGTGCAAAATCAAGTTCTAACTTATCTAATATATCTTGCAAATAAAAATGCTTTATATGAATCGGTAATTGATTTGATTCCAACAAACTAATATCAAGCAAGCTGATAAACATGGTGTTCATGCCATCAACTGCTACAAGAATATTATCAATCAATTTTGTTCTTTCGACCTCAGTTTTACTGCCTTTTAATAAGGTAGTCAATAAACCAATCGTATGTAAAGGTTGCCTTAAATCATGACTTGCTGCTGTCAATAAACCAGATTTGGCCCGATTAGCTTTATCGGCTTCCTTTTTGAGCTTAGTTTGCATATCTAATTGTGTGGCTGTACCAGCTAAATCGGTTGATAATTGAGCAAGTTGTCGCGTTTTCACTAGTGATACAAACAAGTAAAGCACCAATAATAACGTAATTAATCCGCCCACTAATAACCCTACATAAGGCAACCATGACTTCGCCGTATCTGATCCCTTTAAATTCGGAAAGGCCACCATGATCCATTTTTGATCAGCTACTTTTAAGGTATGCGTCCAATGTGGTCTATTTTGATTATTAATATCCTCCACACTATCCAGAAAGACCGTGGAGGAATAAAGTAATTGCTGGCTTGATGTGTTGGCATCGTATAGTGCAATATCAACAGGGCTACTATCACCCAAAAAAACATCTTCCATTAATGCGCGGATATCATAATTACCCATTACAAAACCTACTGTATGCTCTTGTCCCAGGTTATTTTTTTCAAAGACAGGATGAAGCGCCTGAAACCCCTGAAAACGTTGTCCATCGGCATAAAGTGAAATACGAGGCGTAATCGCAGTCTGCTGCGTTCTTTGTGCTTTTTTTAATACCTTATGGCGTGATGCAATTGATGCTAAATTTAAACCTGCTGTCATAGTTTTATTTTCAGCTGTAAGAATAAATTCTACCGGATAAACCTCCTTTCGCTGATGGACAGGTGTTGGCATACCATGTCCCGTTACCTCATAAACATAGAAGTTCGGATCATCTTTTCTTACTTTTTCTTCAAATTTTGCAATATCCTTACCCTTAATGACAGGTATCCATCCTAGCGCCATCGTACCAGAATGATATTTAGTATCTGACGCTACATAACGTGCGAGTTGTGATCGTGATACGCCTCCTGCCGCATGATAAAGCGCTGCAATCTCTTTTAATGAATCTAAAGAAATATCAATGTTAGTTTGAATTTGCTTCAGCTTAACGGCTACATGTTGCTGGGTTTGTAAATAAAGGCGCTCTTTTGCTATATCTTGCAAAGCAATAAAACCCGCAATCGAAAGTACAAATCCTACTGCTAATACTAACAAAGCAATAAGTGCTTGCAGCCGAATCTGCTTGTCTCTAAATAACTGTTTAAAATCACTATATGGCGTATTCATTAAATTCAGAATACATATTCATGCCAATTTGATCTATTATCTGTGCATGAAAATTCTTATTGCCGATGACCATGAACTCTATCGAGATGCACTTTCAATACTAGTACAGCGCTTAGATCAACCTGCAGAAATACACCTTTCCAGCAGTTATACCGAATTATTAGTGCTCGCTAAAGCCGATGGTGATTGGGATTTAATGTTAGTTGATCTTAATATGCCGGGCTTGAGTTATTACGAAGGTATTGCGCAACTTTCGGCGCAACACCCAAATACACCTATTATTGTAGTGACTTCTTCTAACGATCCCAAAGATTCACAACGTGCACTTAAAGCGGGTGCCCTAGGTTATATGTCAAAAGCAATGAAAAGTGATGATATGCTTAACGCTATCAAATTGATGCTTAGCAACGGCATTTCTATCCATCCAAATCATCCAAGTACACCTGAATCATCGCTTGCTGATCTCACGCCAAGGCAACAAGAAGTACTGACATTATTATGCAATGGTGAATCTAATAAACGTATTGCCTTAAACCTGGATTTGAGCGAACACACGGTTAAATTACATGTGCGAGCAATCTTGCAAGCGCTTAATGCTGAAAATAGAACTCAAGCAGTGATCATTGCCAAACAACTCATTGATCAAGAAGCAGCACAATGAAATCTCTTATTTCGATAATAGATAATATCACCGAATGGATAGGTAAAACCACGTCATGGTTAATATTAGCAATGGTATTACTGATTTGTTATGACGTAACTATGCGCTATCTTTTTCAGCAAGGCAATGTGGCATTACAAGAACTAGAATGGCATTTATTTGCGTTGATATTTTTATTAGGTTCAGCCTATACACTCAAGTACGATGAACATGTACGAGTCGACATTCTGTATCAAAGTCGCTTTGTTTCTGATAAACAACGCGCATTAATTAATATACTCGGCACCCTTTTCTTTCTATTCCCTTTTTGTATTCTTATTTTAATAAGTGGCTGGCCCTTTGTTGAAAATGCTTTTTATTATAATGAAGGCTCTCCTGATCCTGGTGGTCTGCCTTATCGCTTTATATTAAAAGGCAGCTTATTGATTGCCTTTACTTTACTCATTTTGCAGGGCTTATCTGGTTTATTAAAAAATATTATTAAATTCACGGAGTCCAAATAATGGAAATTTGGGCTTTAGTGATGTTTGCAGTATTATTTGTTTTATTACTAGCAGGTTTCCAAGTTGCTTTCACCCTTGGTGCCGTTGCCCTTTTTTTTGGCAGTATCTTTCTAGGTTTGGATTTCTTTAACCTATTACCCCTAAGGATTTGGGGTATTATGACTAACTTCACCTTATTAGCCGTACCGTTATTTATATTTATGGGGGTAATACTAGAAAAATCAGGTATTGCGGAAGAATTGCTCGAAACTATGGGACGATTATTTGGGCGTGTTCGCGGCGGTTTAGCTATCTCTGTTGTTGCCGTAGGCGCATTATTAGCCGCCACTACAGGCGTTGTGGGTGCATCAGTGGTCACTATGGCAGTTATCGCCCTACCTGCCATGTTAAAGCACGGTTATGCCCCAACATTAGCTAGCGGAACCATTGCTGCATCAGGAACATTAGGTCAAATAATACCGCCCAGTATTATTCTGATTTTATTAGGTGATGTCATTGGCGTACCTGTAGGGCAATTATTTATTGCCGCCGCCGTGCCGGGCATGATCTTGGTGTTCTCCTATATGGTCTACATCACTTACATCGCATGGCGATATCCTGATTTAGCACCTGCTATTGAAAAAAATCCCAACGATGTAAATTTAGGTCTAAAAGTAATCAAAAGTTTATTACCACCATTAGCCTTGATTCTTGCCGTTTTAGGTTCGATATTCTTCGGTATCGCCTCACCTACTGAATCTGCTGCTGTCGGTGCATTGGGTGCCATGTTCCTAGCACTCATCCATGGCAGATTAAATCTAACTAATTTACAACAAGCACTACAACAAACCACTCGCCTCACCAGCATGGTTTTTCTAATTCTGATCGGGGCGACTGCATTTGGCT
Source organism: uncultured Methylophaga sp. (assembly GCA_964430395.1). Taxonomy (GTDB): domain Bacteria; phylum Pseudomonadota; class Gammaproteobacteria; order Nitrosococcales; family Methylophagaceae. Next base: position 1,407 of record CAYSGK010000033.1, on the reverse strand, counting down.
TGGTCTTCGTCGGCATGGGTGGTGACAATTTAATCTTTGATATTTTCAACGCACTACCCGGCGGTAAATGGAGCTTCTTAATCGTCAGTATGCTACTGATCTTTGTTTTAGGTTTCTTTTTAGACTTTATCGAAATTTGCTTTATTGTAGTGCCCATCATCGCACCTGTAGCCCTTCATCTAGGCTTAGATCCTTTATGGTTCGCTTTGCTAATTGCACTGAATCTGCAAACCTCATTTTTAACGCCTCCATTTGGCTTTTCATTATTTTATTTAAAAGCCAGCGCACCGACGCTTGAGTTAACGACCATCTATCGAGGTGTGATTCCATTTATTATTATTCAAGTCGTAGTTTTAGCAATTTTGATTAGCTTTCCAGCAGTTGCTTTGTGGTTGCCAAGCTTGATGGGATAAGGGTAGTACTGAGGAGTTCAAAAGGAAAGTAGTGCCCCGCAATGCCGTTGTGAACGCTGTCCTCGAACCATCTTTTGGTTCAAGTGGGAGCATCTTAACAACGCTGGGCTTCTCACTCGGAGGTGAGCTTGCACGCCTGTTATCAATCAACCCCCGTGCAAAAATGCTTATCGGGTCAAGAAACTAATGTCACTCTCGAACACCGCAGGGACTTAACTAATATAATACGCTTAATTTTAGCTTTCGCTACTCTTTTTTACTGCTTTTGTGATATTGGTTTGCTTTATAAATCTAACTGACGTACTTCATCCAAAAATGCGGTAATTTTTTCTTTCATTTGCATCAGTTTTTTATCTGTATGATTTACGCCATTATGCTCTGAATTTTGCAATTTTATTAACTCATTTGCAATATTCAATGCCGCCATCACGGCAACACGATCTAAGCCAACCACCTTCCCTGTAGCACGAATTGTTGCCATATTGTCATTAAGCATTTCTGCTGAGGCGATTAATGAAATTTTTTCTTCTTCTGGGCAAGCAATTTGATATTCTTTCCCTGATATCGTCACTGAAACTGGAGTGCTCATAATTCAGCATCCAATTCTTTTAGACGTTCCATCATTTTTTCAATTCGAGTTCGCGCAAAATCTGTTTTTTCTGTTAATTGCGCACGTTCAGATAACCAAGCTGATTTCTGAGATTTTAGTAACATATTTTCTTCCCGCGCACGGCGGCTAACATGAAGTAAGTCATCTACTTGCTGTTCTAACTGTTGAATCGCGTCTTTTTCCATTATCATTAAGTTCTTGCTGTGCAAAAATAATGGCTTACTATAGTCTCGCTTTTGCTACTGGGTCAACAACTGACCTCACAATTTTTTTAAAATTAGAGTGTATCTATATGTCTGAATTATATTTTCCTTCACTATCTGCCAATAATGCGACAGGAGAAGGCCCCATTAACTCATCCGAATTACAAGGCGCATTATGCGG
>CAYSGK010000032.1:12192-14341 GCA_964430395.1 uncultured Methylophaga sp. | reverse complement strand
AACCCATTTTCTCTGCTAAAGGGCGCTATAAAATAACGGCATCTTTTTTATGGAGCCTCTCAATGCAATCCTTCAAATTATTACCCTTGCCTTTATTCGTGTTTTGCATAACTGCTACTGTTTCAGCGGAACAGATTAATCTTCCTACTATTTCTGTTGAAGGGTTTGCGGGTGAAGCCTCTCCCTTTGTTTTCCCCCGTCCCATACTTTCATCGCCTGACACAGGTAATTTAATAAAAAGACTGCCGGGCGTAAATATCAATAGTAATGGTGCAATCACCAGTATTCCACAATATCGGGGTCTATTCGGTAACCGTGTTAATGTGCTTATTGATGGCATAAACTTACATGAAGCCGGCCCAAACAGCATGGACTCAGCACTCAATTATCTACCGGCATCACGCCTAGATAATGTATCCTTATATCGTGGTATTGCTCCTGTCAGCTCAGGTATTGAAACGATTGGTGGCACCTTAACGGCTAACTCTAAAAAAGCAAAATTTGCCATCAGTGATAAGGCTGTACTTGATGGTAATGCTGTAGCTGGATATGCTGAAAATGGCAATACACATTATTTGGGTGCCAATGCTAGTATCGCTAATCAAAACCATAGTCTGCAACTTTCAGCTAGCTCTGATCGCGGTAATAATATTCAATTTGATAGTGGCGATATTGAGCCCACTGAACACAAACGCGATACTGTTGCTATTAATTATGCGTTCCAAAATAACGGAAATGCTTTCGAATTAAGCGTAGACCACAATGATACAGGGCATACTGGTACACCAACATTACCTATGGATATTATTTTCATTCGTGGAGAGAACTATAAAGCAAGTTTCAGCACAGAACTGAATAATGGAGGCACACTAAGCACACAATTGCACTATCAAGACATTGACCATCAAATGGATAATTATACCCTTCGCGCTACACCAGCAATGAAGCAACGTTTTGTAAGCCCAGATCTAAAAGCCAGTGATATTCGTTTGCAATATAGTCAAGCTAGTTGGTCCGTTGGCTTGGATGCCGATCAATCTAAGCACAATGCCACTGTTTTTAACCCAAATATGGCTGCATTTTTCGTTGAGGCTTTTAACGGTGTAGAACGTGACCGCTTTAGCTTATTTGCTGAAAAAGAACATCAGCTAAGTAGTCAGTGGAAACTAGATACAGGAATACGATATAGCCTTATTAAAATGGATGCAGATAATGTCGCTTCATTTATAGGATTGCCACCTCCTGTTGCTATCCTAAGAAATCGTTTTAATAACACTGATCGCACTCAAAAGGATCACTTATTCGATATTGTGGCTAATTTTACCTATACCGCTTCAAGCAGCTTAGATCTCAATATTGGTTTTGCACGTAAAAATAGAGCCCCGAGCTATCAAGAACGCTATCTATGGATCCCTCTAGAAATAACGGCTGGGCTTGCCGATGGTAACAACTATGTAGGTAATGTTGATTTAGATCATGAAACAGCCTATCAAATTGAACTAGGTTTAGATTGGCACACTCAATATTTTGCATTTTCACCGCGTATTTTCCATCACACCATCAATAATTATATTCAGGGTACTGCCACTGTTACAGATATTCCTACCCGAATGGTAAGTAGCGTCAATGGTGATACAACACCATTGCAATATAGCAATGTTGATGCAAAATTATATGGAATGGATGCCAACTGGTTCTTAGTTGTATCAGATCAATGGCAGTTGGATGGTACGGTGAGTTATGTGCGTGGTAAACGCCGCGATACCAACGATAACCTCTATCGTATTGCACCTCTTACTGCCCGCACAATGCTGACATATACACGAACGAATTGGAAGCTGAGTATTGAAGCTGAAACAGTGGCATCTCAAAATAAAGTGTCATCTGAAAATGATGAACAAAAGACAGGTGCTTATGCTTTATTCAACCTTGCGGCTGGCTTTGAGCCAAGCGAAAACATCACGCTTTCAGCTGGTGTAAACAATCTATTCAATCGTAATTATGACAATCACCTAGGTGGCTATAACCGAGTTAGCGGTAATCCAGACATTGCAAAAGGTGACCATATTCCTGGTATCGGTCGCAGCGCTTATCTCGGCGTGAATTATAACTGGTAATTAAGATGAGAGCTTTGCACCCTTTATTCTCT
>CAYSGK010000032.1:0-12092 GCA_964430395.1 uncultured Methylophaga sp. | reverse complement strand
TCGGCGTGAATTATAACTGGTAATTAAGATGAGAGCTTTGCACCCTTTATTCTCTATTTTAATTAAAGATTAATTTTAATTAGCCGATATAACTTGTGTTCTAATTTAAAGATTTTAATTAGACGATATGACTAATGTTCAATTATTTTTAAGGAGATTATTATGGAAATTTCATCCGTGGCAAACACCCTTATCGCCCCAAAGGCGACAGAAAAGTTTGAAGGAAACAGACCTGATGGGGATGGTGATCGAGATGATGCCGTTCAGAACGTTTCGGCCAAAGCAACCACAGCTTTAGCAACTAGCGGTACAATAGGTACTAAGCTTAATGTTACTGCTTAAAAAATCAGTATTGATTCTGTCAGGGTAACCATCGTTGCCCTGGCGGATGAAAGTGGTCAAAGGATAACGTTTCCCTCTAACTCACGGTCAATATAGCCGTGATTAAGCTCTATTTTAAGAGGATAAATATCTATTAAAAATTCCTAATCTGCTCCCGTTTAGGTACTAGATTAAACACTGCCTCACGCGGCTCATCGGCATCTGTTGTGTAATGAAAAATAACTTTTTCACCTTGCTGAAATTGTTGCCATAATGAATTTAGTGCAATCGGTCCTTGAATAGGAAAATCTACCACTTCAGGTCGGCGATCAGATTTCATATGTTGATATGTACCATTGTCCCAACCTGCCAATTTAATAATATCAGTTTGCGCTGTTTCGATCTTACTAAACTGCCATTGCTGATCACTTGCCTGCTCAGTTTGGAACACATAATCAACTTTTTGTGCAGCACCAGCAGGCGTGCCACAACGTTTTTCTTGATCTAATTTAATAGGTTTATGCTGATCAACTTGCAATACGATCAATTCAGAACCGGAAAAACTATCAGGCACTTGATCGGTAATAAGCAAACTACCCCAAATTTCACCATTATTTAAACGGTGGATCATTAATGTGTCGCCCGATTCACTAGGCAAGGAAATTGACTCGCTTGCCTGTACTGAAAAAGCCCCTAGCAATAGGGCTAAATTAATAAGTTTGAATGATTTCATAATGTTTCCCCTCATTAATCCGACATTCTATATCCGTTTTCGTTCAATTGATTCTATGGCTTTATTTTAAGCCTTAACTCCACCGCTTTAAAATACTCTGCCTCTTGCAATAAGTCCGCCTCTGTTAATGGATGTTTTGCCAGCCAACCTTTCGGTAAGGTTATACGCAGCCCTTTTTTAATCTTTTTCAATTTCACAAAAGTATCTGTTATTTCACTTCGACCTCGATTAAACACGGTTGCCAGCCGTAGTAAAATCATCAATTTTCGAGTTGATTTTTGTAATTCATCAGGCAATGCCTCAATCTCTTTTTTAGGGATCTTTTTACGCTGCCCCAAAATAATGGTAGATAAAACATGTTGCTCTTCGCGCGAAAACCCTGGCAAACCTGAATGTGCAACTAAATAGGCAGAATGTTTCTGAAATTGATCATGTGAGATAGACAGCCCTACTTCGTGCAATTTAGCCGCCCATTGCAGGCGGTCTAAATAATCTTCTCCATCTATTTTCCAGTCTTTTGCAACTTGTTCATAAAGCTGGGTCGCCATAGCGCTAACACGTTGCGCATGGTCTTCATCAACTTGATAACGCCGCGCCAAAGCTAACACGGTGCGATCACGTTCATCATCGTGCTGAATACGACCCAACAAGTCATACAATAAACCTTCGCGTAACGCGCCATCCGATACAATCATCCGGTCGATTTTAAGACGATCAAATGCTGCTTTAAGCACCGCTACACCACCGGGAATAACAGACTTTCTTTCATCACTTAAGCCATCTAGATCCAACTTGTCTACATGACCTGCATCAACTAGCGCGTCGACTAATTTATCTAAAGACTTTGGCGTAATCACCCCGTCATCCGACCACTCATTTTCTTTAACAATATTAGCCACCGTGCGAATGGTGCCCGATGCGCCAATAGCTTCCACCCAGCCTTTATTACGATACGGCCGTTGAATTGCCCGCAACCGAGTTCCCGCTGCAATTAACGCGGTTTTCATTCGTGTTTTTGTTATTTTCCCGCCATCAAAAAAACGTTGCGAAAAGCTTACACAGCCCATTTCCAAGCTTTCACGCATCAAGCCTGTGAAACCTTCACCAATAATAAACTCCGTACTACCACCACCGATATCCATCACTAAACGAGATGAATTATCAAAGGCCAGCGCATGTGCCACGCCTAAATAAATCAGGCGCGCCTCTTCTTCACCAGCCACAATTTCTATCGGATGACCTAATGCAATTCGAGCCTTGCGTAAAAATTGCTGACTATTTTTTGCGACTCGTAAGGTGTTCGTTCCCACTACCCGCACACTGCCAACAGGTAGTTCCTTAATACGTTGCCCAAAACGTAGCAAACAGGCAATGGCTCTTTCTTGCGCCTCATCAGAAAGACGATTATTTTTATCTAAACCCGCACGCAGTTGCACCATTTCTCGCAGTTTATCAACCACCTGAAAATGACCATCTCGCAGACGCGAAATAATCATATGAAAACTATTTGACCCTAAATCAATTGCCGCAAGTGTTTTATACTCAACATGCTGAGTCATGATTATTCACACTATTTATACCCATTACTGAATAGTGTGCAATAAATAGATCATGATGGCTAGACTTTTATCGTTCTAAATAAGTGCTTTTGTTTAGTTTATTTCTATGCTGTTCGCGGCTAAAGCCGCTCCTACCCCAATTTATCAATGGGTTATGGGTATATAATTAAATCTAATTCTTGCGAATCACTTTTTCCATTTTTTTAAAACTGGTATGACGGACATCTTTACCTTTCACTGAATAAACCACATATTCACAAAGATTACGTGCATGATCAGCCACGCGCTCAAGTGATCTCGCTGCCCACAAGATATCCAATGAAACGGAGATAGTACGAGGATCTTCCATCATATACGTCATCAATTGCCTCGTAAGCCCTTCATACTCATCATTTATTTCACTGGCCTCTTGAGCTACCTTCAGTGCCACTTCAGGCTCCATGCGCGCAAAAGCATCTAAAGCTTCATGCAATAAACCTCGCACATGTGTTCCTATTTGTTTTAATAGTTGAACCTGTTTTTTTGAAAAATCTTTTTTTGCAGAGGATATTGCTCTGCTGGCAATATTCGTTGCTTCGTCACCGACACGCTCCAAATCTGTAATAGCCTTTAAAATAGTTGTCACTAACCGTAAATCACTGGCTGTAGGTTGGCGTAAAGCAATAATCTGAACACATTGCTCATCAATTTCTATCTCAAAATCATTAGCCTTTTTATCTGCATCCAATACGCTTCTAGCTAATTCCAAGTCACTTTTTTTAAATGCAATCAAAGCATCACTTAATTGCTGTTCAACCTGCCCACCCATTGCTAAAAACTGGGTTTTTATATTCTGCAGTTCATCTTCAAACTGCTGTGAGATATGATGTGAATCACTGATAGTCATAGTTTGTTCCTCAACCAAATTTTCCTGTTATATAGTCTTCTGTTTGTTTTTTAGCTGGGTTAACAAACATTTTTTCCGTCTTATCAAATTCAACGAGCTCACCCAAATACATAAAACCAGTAAAATCTGATATGCGGGAAGCTTGTTGCATATTATGAGTCACGATTGCGATACTGTAGTTTTGTTTTAAGCCAACAATCATCTCTTCAATTGCCAATGTAGAAATTGGATCAAGCGCAGATGTAGGCTCATCAAATAAAACCAAATCAGGTTTGAGTGCAATAACCCGTGCTATACATAATCGCTGTTGTTGACCACCTGATAACCCTCGTGCATCATCATTTAACCGATCTTTTACTTCTTTCCATAATGCGGCATCTTTTAACGATTTTTCCACTTGCTCATTTAAATCAGATTTTTTATTTACCCCTGAAATTCTCAGACCATAGGCAATATTTTCATAAACCGTCATTGGAAAAGGCGTTGGTTTCTGGAAAATCATGCCGACACGTTGCCGCAAACGAATAAGGTCATTTTCTTTTTTTAAATCTAGAGTGTTAATAATTGTCTTGTCATCACCCTTTTCTTTTAATTTAATTATCCCTTCGTATTTACATCCTGCATAAATATCATGAATTCGATTCAATGCCCGAAGTAAAGTTGATTTTCCACAGCCACTGGGTCCGATAAGAGCCGTGATATGATTTTCCTTTATTGGTAATGTAATATTACTTAATGATGGACTTGAAGCTTTAGGATAAGTGAAACTTAAATCCTGTATCTCCATAATATTTTTCTTGCTTTTCATTATGTTGCCTTATTTCGCTTGTTTATCACGAATGAGATATCTTCCAATGAGATTTAAAATGAGAACCATAACCGTTAACACTAATGCCGCAGCCCAGGCCAAGTCAACCATGTCTTGTTCAGGCTGAGTAGCCAGATTGTAGATTGAAACAGTCATTGATGGGAATGTTGACGACAAATCTGTCGACCAAAAGATGCTTGAACCACTTGTATAGAGCAAAGGTGCTGTTTCTCCTACAATACGTGCAAATGCCAAAATCAGGCCTGTTACGATACCTACTTTTGCAGAACGTAAAATAATATGCAATATGACGTGATATTTAGATGCACCAATTGCTATCCCCGCTTCTCGCAACTCGACGGGCACAAGGCTTAACATATCATCTGTTGTTCTAACTACAATAGGCAACATCATAATAAACAAGGCCAGTACACCTGCCCAGCCAGCAGTATGACCAACGGGGATAACATAAATCGCATAGACAAATGTACCAATTACAATAGAAGGCGCGGACATCATCACATCCGATAAATCGCGAATGATTTCTGCATAGCGCGTGCCATTGCCATATTCCTGTAGATAAATACCGGCAAGGATCCCCAAAGGCACGCCGAAAACGGTTGCCAAAGCAGCGAGCATAAATTGCCCCATGATTAAATTTCTAATACCGTGGTCTATCAGATCATGTGTAAAAATATAGGGCGATAAACCTGCAAAACCTTTTACCACCAAGCTGACTAAGATCCACAATAAAAAAAATAGTCCAATAACACCCGACAGGCTTGATAAGCCTAAAACAATTTTATTAATAATAAGTCTGCTCATTAATACGATCCTCTTCGCAAGAAGAAATATTTGGCACTAAAAATAATAATAAAGCTGACAACAAATAATATAAGCGCCAAATAAAATAATACTGACAAACTCATTCCGCTCGATTCGGAGAAATTATTCGCTAAAGCAACAGGAATTGAATTTGTAGGATCCGTCACTTTATGAACAAACTGATATACTCCGCCAATTACAAAAGCAACGGCCATGGTTTCACCCAAGGCACGGCCTAATGACACAATAATTGAACCAATAATGCCTTTTTTTGCATAAGGAAAAATAACATCTTTGATGACTTCTGTTTTTGTTGCTCCCAGTGCATACGCTGCTTCTTTAAGAATATCCGGTGTTGTATTAATCGCATCACGACTCAATGCGGCCATAAAGGGAATAATCATCACACCTAATACTAATCCTCCCACTAAAAGTGACACCGAATTGCCGCCAAAAATCGAAGCAAGAAAAGGGCCGAAATAGAACAATCCCCACATCCCATAAATGATACTGGGAATTGCCGCCAAAAGTTCTATCGCAACACCCACAGGGGCGGCAATAATTGGTTTTGCTATTTCAGAAAGAAAAACAGCAATCCCCATCGATATAGGCACTGCAAATAATAAGGCAATGATCGTTGAAAATATCGTTCCCACAATTGGGACAGCGCCACCATAGACCTCTTTGGTCGTTTTGCTTGTACCTTCTAGTTCGGACTGACCTGTATCGGTCTCATCTTCCATCGGAACAAAATCATCTTCAAAGTCATCTAAACCATACGAAAAATTATCTTCTTCTACATCGATTTCCGAAATGGCATCTTCTGAAAGATCCTTCATCTCTGGCTGTTGACCAAGCTGTTCTATGTTATCCGTTACAGACTCAAGTTCAATCTCAACACCCCATCTGGGATCGATCAAAAAATAGCTGCCAAATTCTTTAATCGCCGGTCTAGCATTGATATAAAGCGAGATAACCGTTCCTATAAGCACCATAAATACAATTGCAGTACTCATTTTTGCTAAGTGTACAAATATTTTATCCATTATGAATTAAACCAACTCTCAGGAAATAAACGCTACATTGTATAGATTCAAACTATACAATCTATAAAAATGCCGCAAAAAAAGTCCACCTTGTTTTCAAGGTGGACTCTCATTTAACTAATCTCGGTATTACTTGACACCTTTATCAGCCCAATAACCACGGATTTTATCTTTAACCGTTTTTGGTAGTGGTACATAACCCAGCTTAGACGCAGCTGCATCACCATTTTCATATGCATAATCAAAGAACTTAGTTACCTCTTTGTTTTTATCTTGTTTTTCAGATGGCAATAAGATAAAGGTTGCTGCAATCATAGGATAACCTGATTTAGGATAAGCAATAATTGAATAAAAATCATTCTTTGGATCTAAATTTGCACTACCTGCAGCTGATACAAAATTAGCTGGTTTTGGTTCAATAAATTTACCACTTTTATCTTCGATTGTGGCCATGTCTAAACCATTTTTAACTGCATCCGCATAGTCAACATAACCAATTGAGTATTTATTAGTTTTAATTGCAGTTGACACACCAAAATTACCTTTACCAGCAATTTGGTTCTTCATTGGCCAATTAACCGATTTTTTTGCACCAAAATGTCTGCGCCAAACACTGTTCATTTTTGATAAATAGTAGGTAAAGTTAAACGTTGTACCCGATTTATCTGAACGATGTACAAATAGAATTTTTTCATGTGGTAATTGAACATCAGAGTTATCAGCAACGAGCGTAGCCGCATCCCAATATTCAATATTTCCTAGCATAATGCCTGAAATTGCAGCTTCAGAAAGTTTCAAGTTTTCCACGCCTGGTACGTTGTATGAAAAAGTAATTGCACCCACAACTGTTGGGAACATATATAGACCTTTCTTTTTCAAAACAGAAGGTTCTAATGGTTTATCTGAACCCCCAAAATCGACGTGACGAGCAGATATTTCTTTGATACCAGTGCCTGAGCCAGTAGGCGAGTAATTAACTTGATTGCCCGTGGCTTTGTAATAATCAGTTATCCACGCCTTATAAACTGGATACGGGAAGCTAGCACCCGTTCCTTCAAGTGTATCTGCTTGTGCTGCTGAAAAAGCGACACTTCCAATTAGTGCTGCGGTTGCTAATAATTTTTTCACAAATCTTGCTCCTAATAAAGTATGAATTTAGCTTTTGAGTCTTTACTACTTAAAGGCTCTAAAATAACTATTAACGTCTAAGAAGCTAACAGTTAGGCATACTTTATAGCGGATTCATTTCACCAATATGATCGTTTTGTTACAGTTTTATTACAACGTTTGATATTGCTTGATGAAGTGGTTTCTAGTGATTGTTTTGATGGATAATGAGATCTTAGGATATTATACCCGTGACCATTCAATCTGCAGATTGAATGGTCACGGGTATAGACTAATGATGCTTTCCTTGGGGAAGCAACATTGAAAACAGCTACCCTTACCTTCTGTGCTCTGAATTTTCAGTTCTGCATTTTGGCGTTGCAGGCTATGTTTCACAATGGCTAGTCCTAATCCCGTTCCGCCTGTTTCTCGAGATCGTCCACTGTCAACTCGATAAAAACGTTCCGTTAAACGATCAAGATGATAATCGGCAATACCTTCCCCTTCATCTTCAACGTCAATAAATGCACCTTTTTTAGTCTCATACCAGCGAACAAATATTTTACATTTTGGCGGCACATATTTCACCGCATTAAAAATTAAATTTGAGATCACGCTGCGCAACTCACCTTCATCAGCCAGTAATCCTTTTTCACTTTTTAATTCAATCTTAATCTCATGTTGTTGATACTGGCTGAGGCGTTTGGCATCTTCAATAACTGAAGTAACTAATTCGGCAACATTTATCGATTGTAAATGTGACTTTTTTTCCCCCGTTTCCAATTGAGACAATACCAGTAAATCCTTTAAAAGGTTATTCATTCGTTCAGTTTGCTGACGCATAACGGGTAAAATGGCATGCCAGTCATCCTTTGAACTTTTATCACTAAATGCCTGAAGATAACCATGTAATACCGTAAGAGGTGTTCTTAGCTCATGAGAAACGTTAGCTACAAAATCTCGTCTCATGCGTTGCAACTTAACTGTTTTACTTATATTTCTCGCGATTAATAATCGCTCCTTACCCATATAAGGTGCTATTTTTAACTCTAGTTGAATATCAGGATCGCACGGGGAAGGAGCAACAACAGCGCTATCCTCGTTCATTGATGCCCTTAGTAACCTGCCAAACTCAGGATTGCGAATAAGATTATTCACTCTAATATGGCTATCCTTAGGCCAGCAGATGCCTAATAATGATCGTGCAGATTTATTTGCCCATTCAACTTTACCTTGTTCACCTATAATAACAATGGCATCTGGGAGTGAATCCATTATTGATTGAAAGCGGTTGAAATAGGTTCCTAATTTCTTCTTCTGCGCGCGATTTTTCTTGTTGACCGATTCAATATACCCATAAACTTTATCAATGATTCCATCGGCCTGCGGGGGACTATTCTTTTTGGGTTCTTGTAACCAAAGCAACAAGCTACGCCATGTATGCTGCAACCAAAAATTGTACAATAGCATGCTTAAAAGCATAAACAACAACATCTGATCAAACAATAACCCAACAAAGCCAGATACGCTCAGAACAATTAATAATCGCCAATAATCCCAGCTCATCGTGATTTTCTATTCTTCTGAGAAACGATAACCCACCCCACGCACAGTTTGAATTAAATGATCATGTTTTGAATCTTCTAACGCTTTTCGCAAGCGACGAATATGTACATCAACAGTACGTTCTTCTATATAAACCAAATCGCCCCATACCTGATCAAGCAATTGGCCGCGACTATATGCTCGTTCTGGATTCATCATAAAAAAATGCAATAATCGAAATTCTGTTGGGCCTAAATCAATTCTATGGCCCTCTGCACTCGCTCGGTGACTTTTCAGATCGATGACTAAGCCAGAAAATTGCAATAGATTTTCATGATCTGTTTCAGGCGGATTACAACGGCGTATCAGCGATTTAATCCGTGCAACTAATTCATTCGGTACAAACGGCTTTTTAACATAATCATCCGCTCCGACACTGAATCCCTTAACCATGTCTTCGCTCTCACCCTTTGCTGTTAGCATAATAACGGGAATAGAGGCTAAAAATTCATTCGCTCGCAGTCTGCGAATGAATTCAATGCCGTCAATGCCTGGCAGCATCCAATCTAATAAAATCAAATCTACTTGTTTGCCTTTTAACCATGCCAAACCTTGCTCACCATCACTCACTGGTTCACAAATAAACCCAGAATGCCGAAGCGTAAAACAAATCATATCGCGAATTGCTATATCATCTTCTACTACTAAAATTGTGGTGGCCATAATTATAATCCCTGACTTTACTTTAATCAGTTCATCATACCTTCACTATATTACAGTTTTGTAACAATAGCCTATAATCCCGCTTGAATACATTTTAAAACACCATATTCGACTTCACCCTTTAATTCATCAAAAACAGGTTTCAACCGCCCTTTTTCCTCTTCGGCAAATGATTCTATTAGACTGACAACCTCATTATAACTGATGTCATCTAAGTCAATTACATCACGTACCTCTAGTAGTCCAGCTTCTATTGCATCAGCTAAATGTGTATAAATGGTACTCGTTCCAAGCGCACGTTGTTGGGCAATATTTTCAATACTAAGGTTTTGTTGATAGAGCATCAGCGTATTATTTACAGTCTCGCTTAACCGATTATCTAATAACTCAGCTAAGGGATATTGTTTTATTTCATCAATAAAGGCTTGACCATAACGTGACAGCTTTTGTGCACCCACACCTGAAATACGGCCAAAGTCATCAAGCGTTTGCGGTCGTTTCTTAACCATCTCTTGCAAGGTGGCGTCATGAAAAATTACAAATGAGGGCACGCCATGCTCTTCTGCTAGCGTAGTTCGTAGTGCTCGTAACGCTTCCCATAGTGGCTTATCTTGCGGCCGAACGCTTGTTTTCTGTTTAGATTTTTTGGCGACTTTTTTTTCTTTAGCTTGTTTGCGCAGTGCTAGCTTTTGTTCACCATGCAATAATGCGCGGCATTTTTCAGTTAGGCGTAATGCACCATGACGTTCCATGTCGACACCTAAATAACCTAAGGCAATTAACTGCCTAAAAATACCACGCCATTCGGCAACTGAAAAATCACTACCAATTCCAAATGTACTTAACTTGTCATGGCCGTTACGTTGAATACGCTCATCACTTTTACCTAATAAAATATCAACAATATAGGTGACCCCAAAACGCTGATCGGTTCGATAAATACACGACAATGCTTTTTGAGCAGGCTCGGTGCCATCCCATTTTTCGGGCGGGTTTTGACAATTATCACAATGGCCACATTGCTCTGCACCCTGCTCATCAAAATAAGCAAGCAGTGTATGCCGCCTGCAGGTGGTTAATTCACACAAACCCAACATTGATTCTAACTTGTGATATTCAACACGCTTATGCTGTTCATCGGCATTAGAATCCTGGGTGAATTGCCGAAGCGTAATCACATCTTGCAGACCATACGCCATCCACGCATTCGCAGGCTCACCATCACGTCCTGCTCGCCCCGTTTCTTGATAATAAGCTTCAATACTTTTCGGCAAACTTAAATGCGCGACAAAGCGCACATCAGGTTTATCAATGCCCATGCCGAAGGCAATGGTGGCCACAATAATAACGCCTTCTTCACGTAAAAATCGCTGCTGATTTTGCTGCCGCACTTCTTGAGGCAAGCCCGCATGATAAGGTAAGGCTAATCGCCCTTGATCTGCAAGCCACTCAGCCGTTTGTTCCACTTTTTTGCGCGACAAGCAATAAACAATACCGGCATCATCAGGGTGATTTTGTTCAAGAAATTTCCATAAACGTTGCTTAGGGTTATTACCTTCTGAAATTGCATAATGAATATTAGGCCGATCAAAGCTATTTACAAAAACATCGGCATCACCCAATTGCAGTTGAGCAATAATCTCATCACGGGTACGTCGATCAGCCGTTGCGGTTAATGCAATACGAGGAACCGCAGGATAACGCTCATGCAATAACTTTAATTGTTGGTAATTAGGCCGAAAATCATGCCCCCATTGTGATACACAATGCGCCTCATCAATAGCAAAAAGAGCCAACGGGCATTGATCCAGCAAATCCATCATTTGTGGCATCAACAATCGCTCAGGCGCAACATAAAGCAGATCTAATTTACCATCAAGTAACTGCTGCTCAATAGCGCCCGCCTCACCAACACCTTGACTAGAATTAAGAAACGCCGCCTTAATCCCCAACTGCTGCAAAGCATCCACCTGATCTTGCATTAAAGCAATCAAAGGTGAAATAACAATCGCCGTACCCTCACGCACCAGAGCCGGGATCTGATAACACAATGACTTACCTCCACCAGTAGGCATCAATACCAAAGCATCGCCACCATCCAGCAAAGTCTGAATTATCTCCTGCTGAGCATGACGAAAGGCATCATAACCAAAGGTAGATTGTAGGATTTTTTGCGCGCGTTTCATATGATTTTGTTGACCAACTTTTCTATACCCAAATTACTTGAAAATACAGGCTTCAGATTTTAGCACGAAGCTCATAAGTATAGCTTTCCTCGTGGAGTTTTATGTCTCACTCTAAAACTCCTTATCTATACCCGTGATACTTGAAGATGCAGAACTTACAACCGCGTCATTCCCGCATGCTGTTAGCGGGAATCTAAAGTATTAAGTAGATCCCAGCTAAAAGCATACTGGGATGACGGGTGAATAAAAACATGCAGTTTCAATGAGCACGGGTATATACCCGTGACCATTCAATCTTCAGAATTCAGCATGAGAAGAAGCCATACTATTCTAGGCATAAAGTCGCAGAATTA
>CAYSGK010000031.1:0-14345 GCA_964430395.1 uncultured Methylophaga sp. | reverse complement strand
GGATAGGTGCAAAACTTTTAATTTACAGCACCTTAGCAAAAAACAGATGTTAAAGCGATAAGAAGTCAGTCATTATTTTGTTCCAGCGCTTATCCAGAGTTCAGTTTAATTAAGCACGACAACACGACTTTTTTGCCGTAAAATCTAATAGTTATTTGGCCGGACACCAGAATATTATCAGGCGTCCGGCCGATTTTTATTGTTTAGAAGGTAAATCATTATTTATGGATCATATCCGTAACTTCTCTATTATTGCTCATATTGATCATGGTAAATCGACGATTGCTGATCGTTTTATTCAGGTATGTGGTGGATTATCTGACCGTGAAATGTCGGCGCAAGTACTTGATTCTATGGATATTGAGAAGGAGCGAGGCATTACCATTAAGGCGCAATGTGTCTCCTTAGATTATAATGCGCGTGACGGTGAAACTTATCACCTAAATTTTATTGATACACCAGGACATGTTGATTTTTCATATGAAGTATCACGATCATTAGCAGCCTGCGAAGGCGCATTATTAGTGGTTGATGCTGCGCAAGGTGTTGAGGCACAAAGTGTGGCTAATTGTTATACCGCCATAGATTTAGGGCTTGAAGTTCTTCCTGTTCTAAATAAAATTGATTTACCTTCAGCTGAGCCCGAGCAAGTTGCTCAAGAAATTGAAGATATTATTGGCGTCGATGCAATGGATGCGGTGCGGTGTAGTGCCAAAACAGGTATCGGTATCGAAGATTTGTTAGAAGCACTAGTTGAACGTGTACCTGCGCCCACAGGTGATGCTGAAGGTCAACTAAAAGCGCTAATTATTGACTCGTGGTTTGATAGTTATGTTGGCGTTATTTCATTAGTAAAAATTACTCAAGGTAGCATTAAAAAACGCGATAAAATCCGTGTAATGTCAACAGGGCAAGAATATCAAGTAGAGCAGGTTGGCGTGTTTACGCCTAAACGTAATGAACGTGATGCATTGTATTGTGGTGAGGTAGGCTATGTAATTTCAGGTGTAAAAGATATTGATGGTGCTCCTGTCGGAGATACCTTAACTCATGTTCGCAATGGTGCTACACAAGCTCTACCTGGCTTTAAGTCGGCAACACCACAAGTCTATGCAGGAATGTTTCCCGTCAGCTCAGATGATTTCGAGACCTTTCGAGAAGCATTAGGGAAATTACGCCTAAACGATGCCTCTTTATTTTTTGAACCAGAAAGTTCGCAAGCATTAGGTTTCGGTTTTCGCTGTGGTTTTCTTGGGCTTTTGCATATGGAGATTATTCAAGAGCGACTTGAGCGTGAATATGATCTTGATTTAATCACAACTGCTCCTACAGTTGTTTTTGAAGTATTGACCGCAAAAGGTAATATTCTCAATATCGAAAACCCTTCATTATTGCCTGATGCCGGATCTATTTCTGAAATTAGAGAGCCTATCGTTATTGCAGATATTTTAGTACCCCAAGAACATTTGGGTGCTGTGATTACCCTGTGCATTGAAAAACGTGGTGTGCAAAAATCTATGCAATATATGGGAAAACAGGTTGCAGTGAGTTATGAGTTGCCCATGAATGAGGTGGTGATTGATTTTTTTGATAGAATTAAGTCGGTTAGCCGTGGTTATGCTTCACTAGATTATCATTTCATTCGTTTTCAGGTGGCAAAATTAGTGAAACTTGATATTTTAATTAATGGTGAGCGTGTTGATGCCTTGTCGATGATTGTTCATACCGACCAAAGTGTTTCGCGCGGACGTCAATTAGTTGAGAAAATGAAAGAGTTAATTCCACGTCAAATGTTTGATATCGCTATCCAAGCGGCGATAGGCGGACATATAATTTCTCGCTCAACCGTGAAGGCAATGCGCAAAAATGTAATCGCAAAATGTTATGGTGGTGATGTGTCACGCAAGCGTAAATTATTGGATAAACAAAAGAAAGGTAAAAAGCGGATGAAATCGATTGGTAAAGTTGATGTACCGCAAGAAGCGTTTTTGGCCGTATTACAATTAGATAAATCTTAATCTTTAAAGGGATAGAATAAAAATGAGTTTTCCTGCAATTATGGTGCTTCTCGTCGCAGTAACGGGAGTGATTTGGCTTTTGGATAGTCTGTTTTGGAAGTCTAAACGATCGAGTGATGCAAAAGAACCCGTTATTGTTGAATATGCACGATCTTTTTTCCCGATTATTTTAGTGGTGTTAGTGATCCGCTCATTTATCGCCGAGCCTTTTCGTATCCCTTCAGGATCAATGCTGCCTACCCTACACGTAGGAGACTTTATTTTAGTCAATAAGTTTGCTTATGGGATTAGGCTACCCGTTATTAATACTAAGATCATTAATGTAGGTGAACCCCAACGTGGTGAAGTGTTTGTCTTTAGATATCCCAAAAATCCCAAAGTTGATTATATTAAACGTGTTGTGGGCTTGCCGGGTGATACGGTTGGATATTTTAACAAAACCATATATATTAATGGCGAGGCAATTAGCCAGTCAGTGAAAGAAAAAGATGTGAATTTAGTGGGTCTTATACCAATGAATAATGAACTACGCACTGAAAAATTAGGTGAGCATCAACATGATCTGCTAATAGATCCTGGTCGAAATATGTCTGAAGGTGAACTTGTGATCCCAGAAGGGCATTATTTTGCAATGGGTGATAATCGGGACAATAGCAATGATAGTCGGTTTTGGGGCCCTGTGCCTGAAGAAAATTTGGTCGGCAAAGCCTTTTTCATTTGGATGAGTTGGGATCTAAATGACGGTGGCATTGTGTGGAATCGTATTGGTAACACTATAAACTAAGAGGAAAATAACATGAAAAATCAACGTGGAATGACACTGATTAGCTGGATAATTGTGCTTGGACTCATAGCCTTTTTTGCCACCATAGCAATACGTCTTATCCCGATGTATCAAGAATATTTTGGTGTTAAGAATATTATGCAGGGGATGGAGCAAGAATTAAGAGATAATAAATTAACAAAAGCACAAGTAAACTTAATGTTATTACGACGTTTTAATACAGGTTATATCCATAGTGTTAAGAAGGATAATATTCTTATTGAACGTGGAAAAAACAATGCTTTTGTCACCAAAGTTAAGATTGATTATGAAGTGCGGGAACCTTTTATCGCACAAATTGATTTAATTGGTCATTTTGTATCAGAAATTGATGTAGAACCAAAAGGACGACTACGTTCGCAATGATAACGGATAAACAATTAGCATTATCCAAAAAACTGGAAATAAGTTTTGCTGATCCTAAACTTTTGCAACAAGCTCTCACTCACCGTAGTGTAGGGTCAAATAATAATGAACGCCTCGAGTATTTAGGCGATGCTATTTTAGGTTTTGTGATTGCCGACGCGTTGTTCAAGCGATTTCCTGAAGTAAAAGAAGGTAAACTTAGCCGTTTACGCGCTTCCCTAGTTAAAGGTGTGACATTAGCTGAAATTGCTAGAGAACTCAATTTGGGTGATGTTTTAATCCTTGGCCCTGGCGAATTAAAAAGTGGCGGCTTTCGCCGTGAATCAATTTTAGCGGATGCTGTGGAAGCCATTTTAGGGGCCTTTTATTTAGACAGTGGTTTAGAGCAAGCTAAAGCATTGATATTACGCTTATTTAACGAGCGCTTAGATGCCATTGATATTGATGAAATTATAAAAGATCCTAAAACACGCTTACAAGAATTATTACAAAGTCGGAAACAGCCCTTGCCTATTTACAGTGTCAGTGAATTAAAAACGAAGGATGCTCAGCCCTTGTTCGAGGCATCGTGCCAAGTTGAATTATTAAAAAAATCTGTGATAGCACAAGGCAATAGCCACCGAAAAGCAGAGAAAAAAGCAGCCGAACGAGCGCTGACCTTATTAGAAGGAAAATTATGACCGACAGTGTCTTTAAATCAGGCTATGTAGCGATTATAGGCCGTCCTAATGTCGGTAAATCAACCTTAATCAATCGTGTGCTAGGGCAAAAATTGTGTATTACATCACGTCGGCCTCAAACTACACGCCATCGTATCTTAGGTATTAAAACATCAAACGATAGTCAATTGATTTATGTGGATACACCCGGACTCCATCTTGATGATAAACGAGCAATGAATCGCTATATGAATCGTGCGGCCGCATCTTCCATTAATGATGTTGATGTAATCTTATTTGTTGTTGACGGCATGAATTGGACCGATGAAGATGAACGTGTTTTAGAACGACTTAAAGAAGACGCTAAGGTGTCTGTCATTTTAGTCGTCAATAAAATGGATAAACTGGAAGATAAAGAGGTTATGTTGCCACATATTGAGCAATTAGCCAATAAGTTTGATTTTTCTAATGTGTTACCTATTTCTGCGCGTAAAGGGATGAATATTGAGCAATTAGAAACTGAAATAACAAAATTGATGCCTGAGGGAGAACTTATTTTCCCAGAAGATCAATTCACCGATCGAAGCTCACGGTTTTTGGCGGCAGAATTAGTGCGGGAACAGTTATTTCGCCATTTGGGGCAAGAATTACCTTATTCAATCACCGTTGAAATTGAGCAATTTGATGATGAAGAAAAACTCTATCGTATAGGAGCCGTCATTTATGTTGAACGTGATGGTCAAAAATCAATCGTGATTGGTAAAAAGGGTGAATTGCTCAAGTCGGTTGGTAAAGGCGCAAGAATTGAAATGCAAAATCTTTTTGGGCGTAAAGTATTTTTGAGATTATGGGTTAAAGTCCGTGAAGGCTGGGGCGATAATGAACGCATGTTAAAAAATTTGGGTTACAACGACGAGCTCTAACTTGTGGCATCATTAACGCCTTGCTTTATTTTACACCAGCGCCCGTATCGTGAAACAAGTTTATTGTTAGATGTATTAAGTCAGCAATTTGGGCGAGTCAGTCTTATTGCAAAAGGTGTTCGCAAACAAAAACGAAGCCAGATGGGTTTATACCAGCTTTATCAACCACTTTTAATTGCATGGACGGGGCGCGGTGAATTGCAGACTTTAACTCAAATAGAAACGATGTCACCACGCTATATACTCGAAGCTGAATCAGCTCTTTGCGGTTTGTATATTAATGAATTGATGGTGAAACTATTGCCACTTCATGAGCCTGAACTGGCTATTTTTAGCGCCTATCAAAATGCGTTAGAATCATTGCAAATGACGGAGAATACACAACTTACCTTGCGCTTATTTGAGAAGCGGCTATTATCACAGCTTGGCTATGGTTTAGTATTAGATAGAGAGTTTGCAAATGGTCAGTTGATTGCAGAACAGCAACAGTATTATTATCAAGCTGACGCAGGTTTGGCACGTTGGTATCCGGGGCAAAAACAGACAGCAATTTCAGGTAGAAGTTTACAGCATTTGGCTGACGAGTCAGGCTTTGATTCCGAAAGCCTTAAAGAAATAAAGCAAATGATGCGCGCTGTGCTCAATTTTTATTTGGGTGGTAAACCATTACAAAGTAGACAATTATTTACAGAATTACATAGGTTAAACAAATGAGCATATATTTAGGGGTTAATATTGACCATGTGGCGACATTACGGCAAGCACGTGGTACGCGATACCCTGATCCCATTCAAGCTGCCATAGAAGCAGAACAAGCGGGTGCAGATAGTATTACCTTACATTTACGCGAAGATCGCCGTCATATTCAAGAACGTGATGTGGCGATGTTATCCGATATTTTGCAAACCAAAATGAATTTGGAAATGGCAGTAACGGAAGAAATGTTGACTATGGCGGAGAAATATCGTCCTAGTGATTGCTGTTTAGTCCCTGAAAAACGCGAAGAACTCACCACTGAAGGCGGTTTGGAAATAGCTGGGCAATTATCTAAAATGAAAGAAGCGTGCCAGCGTATGGCGCAGGCGAATGTTGTCGTTTCATTATTTATTGATCCTGATTTTGCTCAAATAGACGCCTCGGTAGAATGTGGTGCGCCGGTTATTGAGCTACATACGGGTCGCTATGCCGATGCAAAGACAACTGCCGAGGCAGAGCATGAAAGAGGCATTATTATCAATGCAGCAGAATATGCACATAAGCTTGGCTTGCAAGTTAATGCGGGTCATGGTCTGAATTATCATAATGTCAAAGCAATTGCTGAAATCCCAGAATTGGTAGAGCTTAATATAGGACATGCAATTGTCGCGCGTTCAGTATTTACAGGTTTTCAATCTGCCGTTGCTGAAATGAAGCAATTGATGCTGGATGCACGGCGCAGATGATCTTTGGTATCGGCACAGACTTAGTGCATATTCCTCGTATGCAAGCTTTGCTTGATAAACATGATGATAAGATTGCCTTGCGTATATTAAGTGATGCTGAGTTTGCTGAGTTTAAACAAGCAGCCAATCAAGCTGCATTTTTAGCTAAACGGTTTGCTGCCAAAGAGGCCACAGCGAAAGCGTTCGGAACGGGCTTTCGTGATGGCTTGAGTTTACAGCATATTAATGTCATTAATAATAAAGATGGCAAGCCGGAATTAACCTTCTGCCAACGCGGTCAAAATTTAATGGAGCAATATAATATAGGGCGTAGTATGCTGAGTTTAAGCGATGAAAATGACTATGCTATTGCATTTGTGACTTTGGAATTAAATAATGAATAACTATCCGACAATAGACGCGTTTATCGGCAATACGCCCTTGGTACGACTACAACGATTAGCGGGTGAGACCTCAAATACATTATTAGTGAAGTTAGAGGGCAATAACCCTGCTGGTTCGGTAAAAGATCGCCCTGTAATGAGTATGATTAACGAGGCGCAAAAACGGGGTGATATTACACCAGGTGATACATTAATCGAAGCAACAAGTGGTAATACAGGAATTGCTTTGGCGATGGTCGCCGCGATATTAGGTTACAAGATGCTGCTGATCATGCCAAAGAACATGAGCATGGAACGACGCGCATCAATGCGTGCTTATGGTGCCGAATTGATCTTGACGGATAGTATAGAAATAGCACGTGATTTAGCTTTAGAAATGCAACAGCAAGGTAAGGGCAAAGTGCTCAATCAGTTTGGCAATTTTGATAATCCTCTAGCCCATTACCAAACTACTGGGCCAGAAATTTGGCGTGATACCAAGGGGAAAATTACTCACTTTGTCAGTGCGATGGGCACGACCGGCACCATTATGGGAGTATCACGTTATTTAAAAGAGCAAAACCCTGCTGTACAAATTGTCGGCGTGGAACCCTCTGATGGTTCGAGTATTCCAGGGATTCGCCGCTGGCCTAAAGAATATTTACCTGAGATTTTTGAGGCTGATCGTGTTGATAGCATGATTGAAGTTGATCAAGATCTTGCTGAAACGACTATGCGCCAACTTGCTACACAGGAAGGCATATTTTGTGGTGTATCGTCAGGCGGTGCTGTTGCTGCGGCACTAAGGCTATCAAAACAAGTAGAAAATGCTGTGATTGTTAGCATCATTTGTGACCGAGGGGATCGCTATTTGTCGACGGGCGTATTCCCAGCCGAGTAATGATTGCTCGCTTTTTATTATCTTTAAGTATTCTAGTATTTCTAGTTGCGACTGAAGCTAGTGAGAATATTAAACTATCTATAGGCAATTGGTCTTTTGAAAATATTCAAGCAGAAAACCTTCAGTTTGATATTACGTTTACAGAGAAAGGTCTGATGTTATTAGGTTCAGCCGAAAGCGTGACTTTGGCTGAACCGATAGGAAAAGTATCAAAACTCAAATTACAGTGCGATGAACTCATTTTACTTTCTGAAAGTTTTTCATGCACCCGTGGAAAAATAGCTTTTTATCAGCCTGAATTAGGCCAACAAAAAATTTCATTTAAAGTGGATGGTGAACCAGAAAAGGACAAATATAGAGTTAAGGTTAAGGGCTTGAAGTTAGTGTCAGCACACGTTTCGGCCACAGTTTACCTAAATAAAAAATACTGGCGCGCCATTGTGACATCGCCAAAGCTGGAAATAACAGAATTGCTCAAGGCATCTTCTCCTTATTTAGAAGAACAGCAACTAGCAATGCTTGAAGACTGGCAACTTGAAGGTAATATTAAGCTTGATATTGATATCTCAGGACGAAATGACAAAATTAATACTGCAAAAACAAACTTAAAAGCAACAGCGCTTAATATAACGGATAAGGAAAGTCGTTATGTAACTGAGGATGTAGCGATGTTATTAGATTTGGAAATGAAAAATAATAAGCAAAATTGGCAATGGCAAAGCGAGCTTACTATTGGCAAAGGGCAGGCATACGGTGAACCTATATTTATAGATTTTACGGCCACACCTGTAAATTTTCAAGCAGAAGGAATATGGCAACAGAATACGAGTGATTTTGTGGTGAGCCATGCCAAGCTCAATCAAAAAAACGTAGTGCAGGTGAGCGGTGATTTTAAAGGCAGTATTGAAAAAATAGAGCAGTTAAATATTAGTGTAACAAAGTCGAACCTCATGAAATTATATGAAAATTGGTTACAGCCTTTTGTGCTTGGAACGGCGATAGATAGCCTTGAATTAGCTGGGGATTTATCGTTCCAGTATCATCAACAGGCAGAAAATTACTATTTATCACTAACATTAGACGAGGTGTTTGTAGATGATGCTTTAAATCGCTTTGCAGTGGATAAAATGGATGGCACGCTAGGCTGGACTAATTATAATCATCCAATGAAGTCTGATCTACAGTGGGATAGAGCAACGATGTATGCTATTCCAATAGGTAAAACAAGGTTAAAGGCGCAAACACAATCGTCATCATTGAGTTTAACTCAAGCATGGGATATTCCACTATTTGATGGCAAATTAAAGATCACTAAATTTGATTTACATCGTCCTGGAGAGGAAGGTGCAAAATGGACATTTGATGGTCGCTTAACCCCCATTTCAATGGAGCAAGTAAGTGAGAGTTTGGGTTGGCCTCTTATGCATGGCAAACTTTCAGGCAAGATCCCCAATGTGAGCTACAGTAATAAAAATATTAATGTAGATGGTGAGCTGACGGTAAAATTATTTGAAGGCACTACGACAATTCGTAATTTGCAGTTAGATCAGCCTTTTGGAGCTTTACCGCAACTTTATGCTGATATTGATTTGCAAAATATGGATCTATCAATATTAAGTAAAACATTTGATTTTGGCGAAATTACAGGTAAATTAGCAGGGAAAATACAAGGTTTACGTTTGGCAAACTGGCGTCCCGTTCAAATGCAGGCATACTTTGCTACACCAAAAAATGACAAAAGTCGCCATCGAATCAGTCAAAAAGCCATTAATAACCTGTCAAAAGTGGGTGGAGGTGTAGGCGGAGCCTTGCAACGCAGTTTTTTACGCTTCTTTGAGGATTTTTCATACAAACGATTGGGTCTAAGTTGCAAACTACATAATGAAGTGTGTGAAATGGGCGGTGTAGGCGAAGCCGAAAATGGTTATTATATTGTAAAAGGTGGTGGTTTTCCGCCTCGTATAAACGTGGTGGGGTATACTCGTCGTGTCGATTGGCCAGATTTAATCAAACGGTTAAAAGCCGTGAGTGAAAGTTCTGAACCGGTAGTGATTGAATAAAAAAAGGAAAAGATATGAAACAATTGAAATGGTTAACAAATAGTTTTATGGGCTTAATGTTGGTGTCGTGTGTCACCATTAATATTTATTTTCCCGCGGCAGCAGCTGAACAGGCGGCAGATAAAATTATTGAAGATGTCTGGGGGCCAGAAACACAAGCTAAAGATCCTGCTAAAGAAGAATCTACTACATCAGATCAGCAAAGCTTATTGATTAATACTAAAAAAGATGACCTGGCTATATCTGTACTCAATTGGTTAGTATCGCCTGCACAGGCGGCTGCAAGCCCTAATATCAATATTAATTCGCCAGCGATTAATGCCTTGCAAGCTAAAATGAAAGCGCGTCATACTAGCCTGAAAGGCTATTATGACAGTGGCGCGATAGGCTTAACTGACAATGGTTTTGTCACAATACGTGATGCCAAAGCCATTCCACTTAAAAATCGCAATACGGTAAAAAGCTTAGTGGCGGATGAAAACAAAGATCGTAGCGCGCTTTATTCCGAAATAGCCCGTGCCAATGGTCATCCTGAATGGCAGGCTGATATTCAAGCTACCTTTGCCCGACGTTGGGTAAGCAATGCCGCCGCGGGGTGGTGGTATCAATCAGCTGGAAGCTGGAAGCAGAAATAACTTTTTAGTTGCATTTAGACTATAAAAAATCCAGTGATGCTGTACGATCACTGGATTTTTTCATTTAGAGATTAAAATATGGCCCGACGTCGCAGATCCCGTAGACAACGATTACCGCAAGATCCAGTTGAAACTGTAATCGAAACCTTATCGCATGATGGACGTGGCATTGCCAGAATTGAAGGCAAAACCGTCTTTATTGATGGTGCATTAACTGGTGAAACAGTTCGTTTTCTCTACACCAAGAAAAACAGTAAATTTGATGAAGGAAAAACCGTTGAGGTATTAGCCAATACAAGTGCTGATCGTGTTGAGCCAAAATGTCAGCATTTTGGTGTCTGTGGTGGTTGTAGTTTGATGCATATGTCGCCTGAAGCGCAGTTATCGTTAAAACAAAACACGCTAGCAGAACAATTAAGCCATTTCGGTGGCTTAACACCTGAATCATGGCTAGCGCCTCTTACAGGCCCACTCTGGAGCTACCGCCGTAAAGCACGCTTAGGCGTCAAGCATGTTCCTAAAAAAGAACGGGTGCTGGTTGGCTTTCGTGAAAAAGGTTCACCATTTTTAGCTGTATTAGAGCAATGTGAAGTGCTCGATCAGCGAGTAGGTTTGCGATTGGCTGAATTAGGCGAGATGATTAAGGGCTTGGAGGCGCATAATCGTATTGCCCAAATCGAAGTGGCGATGGATGATGAACATGTAGCGCTGGTATTCAGAAATCTCGACCCTTTGTCTGAGAGTGACCAACAAGTATTAATTAACTATGGCCAACAACATGATTTTTGGATCTATTTGCAATCAGGTGGCCCCGATACGGTCACGCCAATCTGGCCAGAAAATCCACAATTACGTTATGCACCAGAAGCAGACTTGCAATTAAATTTTGAACCTAATGATTTTACTCAGGTTAATGCTGAAATCAATTATAAAATGATCCAAGGTACGATGGCATTATTAGAGATTAAGGCAGATGATAGGATTTTGGATTTATTCTGTGGTCTTGGTAATTTTACGTTACCGCTAGCGACACGAGTGACAGAAGTAGTAGGTGTAGAAGGTGATGCAAATCTAGTGAAACATGCTCGCCAAAATGCAACACTCAATAATTTGAATAATGCCACGTTTGAGCAAGCCGATTTAACACAAACACAATTGAAAGACTATCCATGGGCGAAAGCAGGTTTCAATAAGATTTTGCTCGATCCACCGCGTAGTGGTGCCTTTGAAGTATTAAGTCAACTAGCTGATTTGGGAGCAGAACGGTTAGTGTATGTCTCCTGTAACCCAGCCACACTGGCACGTGATGCAGGTGAATTGGTAGAAAAGCATGGTTATACTTTAGTGACGGCAGGCATAATGGATATGTTTCCTCATACACGTCATGTTGAATCAATAGCATTATTTGTAAAAAGTAAATGAGTCAGCAAAGATTGATGAAGGAAGGATTAGGTGTCGATGCTGTGGCACGCATAGATCATGTTTTATCCATTCTTATTAAAGATTTTCCTTCGTATGATTTTAAAGTTTCCGCTTTAACAGGCTTGGAATCCTTAGAATTAAAACAACGCGTTAACCATTTAATTGATGTATTAGCACAATACTTACCAAATGATTTTCAATCGGTAGCAACTATTTTATTACAGGTAAAACAACATTGGGATTGGGGTGAACCCGATGATGCGTTAAGCGGTTTTGCGGCATGGCCTTTAATTGATTATGTAGCCGTCCATGGACTTGATGAACCCGAATTAGCATTGACAGTATTAAAAGAACTGACGCCTTTATTTACCGCAGAGTTTGCCATTCGACCTTTTATTCAACACCATTTTGAGCTTAGCCATCAATATTTACTTGATTGCTGTGATGATGTAGATGAACATGTGAGACGACTGGCTTCAGAAGGCATACGACCACGTTTACCTTGGGGAATCAGGTTAACGCAGTTGTGTGATGATCCGGAGGCTATTTTTCCAATTTTAGAACGGCTAAAAGATGATAACAGTGGCTATGTTAGAAAATCAGTTGCTAATAATCTTAATGATATCAGCAAAGATCATCCTGATAGGGTGGTAGCATGTTGCCAGCAATGGATGAACGATGCGCCATCAGAGCGACAACGATTGATTCGTCAGGCATTACGTACGTTAGTGAAATCAGGGCGAGCCGATGTATTTCCTTTGTTAGGATATACGGCCAAACCGAATATCGAGATAGTAGAATTTGTACTGAATAAAGAATATATTAAATTGGGAGATAGCATTGAGTTTTCAGTGGTATTATTATCAGACAGAAAGCAAGATCAATCTGTTGTGTTAGATTATAAAGTGCATCATATTAAGGCAAATGGCACGACCACAGCCAAAGTGTTTAAATGGAAAAATATTATATTGCAAGCAAATGAAAACATACAAATGAGAAAATTACATTCATTTGCAGAAATTACTACCCGAAAATACTACCCGGGTAAGCATAGTATTGAATTATTAATTAATGGCAAAGCCTTAAAAAAAGTAGAATTTGAACTGATTGACTAGCATGTTATATATTTCACAAAATATCATAATTCCTGAGAATGAAATCGAGCTTATCGCGATTCGAGCTCAAGGTGCGGGTGGTCAAAATGTTAATAAAGTGTCATCGGCTATCCATCTTCGATTTGATATTAACGCATCATCACTATCTGATTTTTATAAAGAACGCTTATTAAAATTAAAAGATCGGCGCATCAATAAAGAAGGTGTACTTATTATTAAAGCACAGCGATATCGAACACAAGAAAAGAATCGCAATGATGCACTTGAGCGTTTGCAAGTGCTTGTCAAAAAGGCAGGCATAGTACAGAAAGTTAGGCAAGCCACAAAAGCAGGTAAAGGTGCACACAAACGGCGTATGGATGCAAAAACACAGCGCGGCAGAACCAAGGCATTACGAGCTAAAGTAATAGAATGAAGAAAGTATTCGCCATATTGATCTTGTTTTGTCCGTATATCATAAGTGCTCATGAAGATATAAATAGCATCGATGAATTACAAGATGCGGGCGTTTTATTAATAGATTCACAAGGTAAAGCTATTCTCTCATCCCAAGCGGGCAAAAACTTTATTCCAGCATCGACGACTAAACTTGTGACCGCATGGCTAGCGTTAACGCATTGGGGCGCGGATTATCATTTTAAAACAAATTTTTACTGGGATAATTTTACGAATACGTTATGGGTAAAAGGTAATGGTGATCCTTTTCTAGTTTCAGAAGAACTGCTTGTTATAGCTCGAAACCTAAAGCGCCTAGGTTTGAAAAAGATTGATGCAATAGGATTAGATGATTCATATTTTCAAACTGATTTGTCTGTTCCAGGTTCAAGTGTCAGCTCAAACCCTTATGATGCAGTTCCAACCGCGATTGCGGCTAACTTTAATACGATTACCATTAAAAGTGTTGCAGGGCGAATAGTTTCAGCAGAAAAACAAACACCCCTTACCTCTTTTGCCAAAACCTATGCCAGTCAACAGAAGCTATCTCAACGAAAAATACGTATTAATACAGGTCGGTCAACAGGCAATGCAGAACGCTATTTTGCAGAATTGCTAGCTGCTTTTTTGCGTCAACAAGATGTGGATGTTGGAGAGCAGATTATTTGGGGAAAGGTAAACGATTTACCTGTCTATTATTGCCACAAAAATAGTAAAAGTCTGGCAGAGATGATTCGCCCGATGATGAAATACTCAACTAATTTTATTGCGAATCAATTAGTATTGATGTTAAGCGCAGACCATTATCAGCGACCAGCAAATTTTAAAGATGTTTCGAGCTATATGGAAGAAAAGTTACATGAAGAATTTCAATGGCAACACTTTAGTTTAAAGGAAGGTGCAGGATTATCACGGCAGAATAAATTATCGCCACACCACTTAGTGCAGCTTCTTGAAGCATTTAGACCGTGGAAACACTTATTGCCAGAAGTGACTCCTGGCGTGTATGCTAAATCGGGCACCTTAAATAAAGTGAGCACCCTTGCTGGTTACAGCGTAAACAGAAACAATCAATGGAATGCCTTTGCAATAATGATTAAGCAATCTGTTTCGCATAAACGTAGAAACCAGATTGCAAGTGAGTTTATTACTTTATCTATACCCAAGTGACGGGTATATACCCG
>CAYSGK010000030.1:0-14794 GCA_964430395.1 uncultured Methylophaga sp. | reverse complement strand
GTCGGCAATAATCAATTTCCACTTATTACAACACGAAAAAGTTATTGGAAGTCAGCTATTGCTGAAATATTAGGCTATATTCGTGGTTATGATAATGCCGCTGATTTTCGTGCGTTAGGCACCAAGACATGGGATGCCAATGCCAATGAAAATGAACAATGGTTGAATAATCCTTTTCGCAAAGGCGAAGATGATATGGGGCGTGTTTACGGCGTGCAAGGTCGATCATGGCTCAAACCTGATGGCGGCCATCTCGATCAATTCAACAAAATAGTGGATGATCTATCACAAGGTATCGATGACCGTGGAGAAATTTTAACATTTTATAATCCTGGCGAATTTGATAGAGGCTGCTTGCGCCCCTGTATGCATACTCATACCTTTTCTCTATTGGATGATACCTTGTATTTAACATCTTATCAGCGCTCGTGCGATGTGCCATTAGGGCTTAATTTCAATCAGGTTCAGGTCTTTGCTTTGTTAGCTATTATGGCGCAAATCACTGGGCATAAGGCAGGCATGGCTTACCATAAAATCATCAATGCTCATATTTATGAAGATCAACTTGAATTGATGCGTGATGTTCAGCTTAAACGTAATCCCTTTCCCTCTCCACAACTACAAATTAATCCGGATATTAAAACGCTAGCCGACCTAGAAACATGGGTGACAATGGATGATTTTGAAGTGATAGGCTATCAGTGCCATGAAGCGATTAAATATCCATTTTCTGTTTAATGCTCAACTTTATTAGCGGCAAAATAGTGTAGACAATCTTGCCGCTTTATTTATCAGTGACTGGCTATTATCGCCGAAGCTAACAGGTATAAATCTGTAAAAACCTTCATTTCAGCTTACGTTGTTTATTTTTTAAAGATAGAAATCTGTTTTGGCATATATTGTGCTTAGTTAAAACAGCAAACACAATTAATTGCAATCTTAGTCATTTGAGCAATTATTTAATTTAAGAAATAGCGCTTAATGACGCTATGCATTGTGCGATAAACATTAATACGACATTATGTCAGGGCTTTAAATATGAAAAAACAATTTACAACAACATTATTACTACTAGGTTTGGCACCCTTACTTTTAATGACAGCATGTTTTGCATGGGTGTTGGGAGGTGAGAATGTTTCGTTATCCACAAACGATATATACATCCTTGCAGGCACCGGTATCGTAGTTATTGCGGCTACCGTATTTATTTGTTTAGCACTAGTTAAAACAATAATGGACCCTCTCCATTATGTAATTGGTTCACTAACCTTTATTGCTAAGGATATTAAAAAAGGTGATGTTGATTTAACACAGCCATTGAGTCCACCAAGTGTAACAAAAATGGGTCCAGCTTTAGGCAAAGCTACTAATGCCATGTTGAGTGAATTTTCTAATACCTTGAGAATATTTAGTGAATCGACTAATAATATTTCATTATCAACACAAACAGTTAGCCGCTTAGTAAGTGAGTCAAGTAACAATATGATCACGCAACGAACAGAAACGGAGCAGGTGGCCACGGCAATAACAGAGTTATCAGCTTCAGCTCAAGAAGTATCTCGCAATGCACAATTAGGTGCTGATGCAACAAAAGTGGCGGATGATGAAGCACAAAAAGGCGCTCAGATCGTAAATGAGGCGGTTGAAACAATAAGAACGTTAGCGGGCAATCTTTCTGATGCTTCTTCAGTTATCAATAGTTTAGAACATGACAGTGATAGTATCGGTTCGGTATTAGCTGTAATTCAAGGCATTGCGGAACAAACTAATTTATTAGCCTTAAATGCCGCCATTGAAGCGGCACGTGCGGGTGAATATGGTCGGGGGTTTGCAGTTGTCGCCGATGAAGTTAGAACGCTTGCAGGCCGTACTCAAGATGCAACGGAAGAAATTAAATCGATTATTGACCAATTGCAAGCACGATCAAAAGAAGCTGTTGTGGTGGTGACATCAGGCTGTGAAAAAGCCAATAGCGGTGTTGAAAAAGCAACGGCAGCGGGTGTAGCTTTAAACGATATTGCGACCAAAGTGGCAGATATAGATGATATGAATGCACTGATCGCTAGTGCGGCAAAGGAACAATGCACTGTTGCTGAAGAGGTGAGCCAAAGTGTGATTAGAATTAGTCAGTTAACGGAACAAACAACAGATGGTTCAAATCAGGCATCACAAGCTTCAGCAGAGCTAACTGAGCAAGCAGCAAGCTTGCAAGAGTTAGCATCGCACTTTAAAGTATAAGATTATAATAAGCCTTTCTCAGCAAAAGAAAGACTCTCACCATCACCAATGATGATGTGGTCTAAAACGCGAATATCAACAAGTTCAAGAGCGGACTTTAATCGTTGAGTAATATGTTGATCGGCTTGGCTAGGTTCGGCAATTCCTGAGGGATGGTTATGGCTAAAAATAACCGCAGACGCATTATGAGCTAACGCTTGTTTAACAACTTCTCTCGGATAAACGCTAGCGCCATCGATAGTGCCATGAAACAATTCATCAAAGGCAATTAGCCGGTGCTTATTATCAAGAAATAGACAGGCAAAAACCTCATGAGTGTAATGTCGAAGTCTTTGTTGTAAATAGAGCTTGGTGTCACTTGCATCGTTGAGTGATATTCCACGAGAAAGTGTTGATTTAAGATGACGGTGACTCATTTCTAACACCGCTTGGAGTTGCGCATATTTAGCTGGCCCAAGGCCGTGTTGTTGGCAGAACTGTTTTTGGTCAGCTTCAAGCAAAGCGCGCAAACCACCAAAGGTCGTTAGTAATTCTCTAGCGAGATCTACAGCAGAAATTCCTGTGACACCTGTTCGTAGAAATATAGCGAGTAACTCCGCGTCAGAGAGCGCTTGTGCACCGCGTTGTAATAACTTTTCTCTAGGCCGCTCATCTGCTGGCCAATCTTTAATTGCCATTTATCGAATCCTTTCTTTGTGGTGGAGGTTAATACGTTACAGTCTGTTTTTAACAAAAACAAGCACTTATTTTGAATTAAATAGGCAGAAATAGTATTATGTTCGACCCTTTTATACGATGAAAAACATGGCCGGTAAACTTTTTATTAGAACCTTTGGTTGTCAGATGAATGAATATGATTCATCAAAAATGGCAGATGCATTAGCAGAATCTCATCAACTAGAAGTAACTGATGTGGCAGAAGACGCTGATGTGTTATTGCTGAATACGTGTTCTATCCGCGAAAAAGCACAAGAAAAAGTGTTTCATCAGCTTGGCCGTTGGAAGAAATGGAAAGATGATAAGCCCCATTTAGTCATTGGTGTCGGTGGCTGTGTCGCTAGTCAAGAAGGTGATGCTATTCGTCGCCGTGCGCCGTATGTTGATCTGATCTTTGGTCCACAAACATTACATCGCTTACCCGGCATGTTAGATGATGTGAGAAAAAGCCATCAGCCGCGTATTGATATTTCATTTCCAGAAATTGAAAAATTCGATAATCTACCTGAGGCAAAAGCTGATGGGCCGACGGCATTTGTTTCGATTATGGAAGGTTGCAGTAAATATTGTACTTTCTGCGTAGTGCCTTATACGCGAGGCGAAGAAGTCAGCCGACCTGTCGATAAAGTATTAACGGAGATCCGTGGCCTTGCCGCACAAGGTGTGCGTGAGGTGAATTTGTTGGGCCAAAACGTAAACTCATATAGTGGCGAATTAGATGATGATGGAACGGCTGATTTAGCATTATTAATTCATTACGTTGCCGCAATTGAGGGTATTGATCGCATTCGTTTTACCACGTCTCATCCGGTTGAATTTTCAGATAGTTTGATTGAAGCTTACGGCGAAGTACCGGAGCTAGTAGACCATTTACACTTACCCGTGCAATCCGGTGCCGATCGTATTCTAGCGATGATGAAACGTGGCCATACGGTATTGGAATATAAAGCTAAAATTCGCAAACTACGTGAAGTGCGCCCTAATATCAGTATGTCGAGCGATTTTATTATTGGTTTTCCTGACGAACAAGATGCTGATTTTCAAGCAACAATGGATTTGGTGAATGAAATCGGCTTTGACCATTCATTTAGCTTTATTTATAGCGCCCGCCCGGGCACTCCCGCCGCGGCATTTATTGATTCAGTCTCTGATGATGTGAAAAAAGATCGTTTAAAACAAATCCAAACGCGTTTACTTGAATTAGAAGCTGGCCACAGCCAAGCGATGTTAGGCACGACACAACGTATTTTAGTTGAGAGCATCAGTGATCGTGTTAAAGGTGAAATGAAAGGCCGTACTGAAAATAATCGCTCAGTTATTTTCACCGGAGATAAAGCATTAATGGGCAAATTTGTAGATGTCAATATTACAGAAGCGTATAGTAATTCTTTACGCGGCGAACTGCTTGCCGATACAATCATCTTATAGGAAATTGAGTGGTCACTACATCCCCTTCGTTAGATAGTATTAGTTTTGAACTTAGCCCCGCAGATAATCCTCGTTTAGCCAACCTTTGTGGCCATCTTGATGAGCACTTACGCATGTTAGAGCGAGGCTTCGGCGTAGAAGTGAATAACCGCGGCATTAAGTTTCAGATCATTGGCAAAGCCGATATCTTGCCAAAAGTGCAAGAGGTGATTCATCAGCTTTATGCTGAAACAGCACAAACAGTGTTGGTACCTGAGCAAGTTCATTTAGCGATCAGGCAAACAGGTGGCATGGATACGATTGCAGAGCCTGAGCAAAAAGAGGTGATGATTAAAACCAAGCGAGGATTGGTGAAAGCGCGTGGTCAAAATCAGCAAGCTTATTTACGGCAAGTGATGACCAATGATATCAGTTTTGGCATCGGCCCCGCAGGAACAGGAAAAACTTATTTAGCGGTGGCATGTGCAGTTGAGGCGTTAGAGCGAGATTTTGCTCGTAGAATCGTATTGGTTCGACCCGCGGTTGAAGCTGGCGAGAAGCTGGGTTTTTTGCCAGGCGACTTAACGCAAAAAGTCGATCCTTATTTACGACCACTTTATGATGCGTTGTATGAGATGTTGGGTTTTGAACGTGTCGCTAAATTAATCGAGAAAAATGTGATTGAAATTGCGCCTTTGGCTTATATGCGTGGCCGAACCTTAAATGAATCATTTATTATTTTAGATGAGGCGCAAAACACGACTAAAGAACAAATGAAGATGTTTTTAACGCGCTTAGGATATAGCTCAACGGCTGTTATTACGGGCGATATTACCCAAATTGATTTACCCAATGCGCAGACGTCAGGTCTCCGACATGCAATTGAAGTTTTAAAAGATGTCAAAGGTATTGGTTTTACTTTTTTTCAGGCTAAAGATGTGGTGCGTCATTCTTTAGTGCAAAAAGTGATAGTAGCTTAT
Source organism: uncultured Methylophaga sp. (assembly GCA_964430395.1). Classification (GTDB taxonomy): domain Bacteria; phylum Pseudomonadota; class Gammaproteobacteria; order Nitrosococcales; family Methylophagaceae. Next base: position 9,452 of record CAYSGK010000030.1, on the reverse strand, counting down.
GAAAATGCTGAGCGTTCAACTTCGTGACAGTGATTGTTGATTTGCAAAATGCGAGTGACGGTGAGGTGCCTGAGCTCAGCCAATTTCAGCACTGGGTTGAAGCAACGCTCGGAAATCAAAGGGGTCAGACTCGATTGATTTCTGGCCAGAAATCAATCGAGTCTGACCCCTTTGATTTTGAATTAAGTATTCGTTTGGTGGATGAACAGGAAAGTGCGGAACTCAATTCAACATATCGAAGTAAAACAGGACCAACTAACGTATTGTCTTTCCCTTTTGAGTCGATACATCCAATGAAACCAAGGCTATTAGGTGACTTAGTTATTTGTACGAGTGTTGTAGAAAAAGAAGCATTGGCGCAAAATAAGGTAAAGCAGGATCATTGGGCACATATGGTGGTGCATGGTTGTTTGCACTTATTAGGTTATGACCATATTGATGACGATGAAGCAGACGAAATGGAAGCATTAGAAGTAATAATTTTAAAATCACTGTTAATTAACGATCCTTATCAGGGTTAAGGCGACATCTATGAGTGAAGTGCGATCGAGTAGAGTTAAAAAAAACACTTGGCTACAAAAGCTAAGCAGACTTTTATGGGAGCCACAAAATTTAGATCAAGTGATTGATTCGCTACGTAGCGTTTCGCAACAGCATGTGATTGATGCTGAAACTCTCGCTATTGCGGAGGGTGCGTTAGGTGTATCACAATTACATGCACGTGATGTGATGATTCCTCGTTCACAAGTAGTGATGGTATCGCGTGACGCATCGGCTGAGGAAACATTAAAACTTATTGTTGAAACAGCGCATTCTCGCTTTCCCGTTATAGATGATGACCGAGACGATGTTATTGGTATCTTGTTAGCAAAAGATTTATTGGCTGCGGTAATTACATCCGGTGATTTTAATTTTAATCTGCGTGAATTATTGCGCCCCGCAGTTTTTATCCCTGAAAGCAAACGTTTGAATATTTTATTGCGAGAATTTAGAGCGCGCCGTAATCATATGGCGATTGTAGTAGATGAATACGGTGGTGTGGCCGGAATGATTACTATCGAAAATGTATTAGAGCAAATAGTCGGTGAAATTGATGATGAGCATGATATTGACGATGATGTTCCCATTCTACAGCGAAATGATAATACTTATGTGGTGAAAGCCTTAACATCAGTTGAAGATTTTAATGAGCATTTTCAAGCGGATTGGAGTGATGAAGATTTTGATACGGTGGGCGGTTTTGTGACTAATCAATTTGGACATCTACCTGAGCGTGATGCACAGATCACAATAGGGAAGTTTCAATTTACAGTGCTTAGAGCAGATAGCCGACGGATACATTTGCTTGAAATGATTGTGCAAATTGAGGAAACAAGGGATAGTGATACTGAACAATGATGGACACCACTAAACAAGGCTGGCCGCAATGGCAAGGTAATATCATCGCATTATTAGCGGGCATGGCGTTGCCGCTCGCTTTTTCTCCATTCCATTATTATCCCGTTGCTGTTATTAGTTTAATGTTGCTTTTTTTATCATTGCAAGGACTCACAGCAAAACAAGCGGCCGTACGGGGCTACTTATTTGGTTTAGGTTTCTTTGGTGTTGGCATCTCTTGGGTATATGTCGCCATCCATGATTTTGGCGGTTCGGGAATACTGTTAGCAGGATTGTTAACTGCTGTTTTTGTCGCTTTTCTAGCGATCTTTGTAGGTTTGATTACATGGGGTAGCAAAAAGCTAACGGGTCCAGTTCTCACAAGCTGGGATTATTTACTTTTACTCCCTGTCGCTTGGCTTGTTTTTGAGTGGATTAAAATTGTATTTTTAACGGGTTTCCCTTGGCTTGAGCTAGGTGTCAGTCAAATTGATGGGCCATTGCGAGGTTATACACCTATTATTGGCGTTTTAGGTGTTTCACTACTCGTTACTTTTTCGGCAGGATTATTAGCAGTAGTTTGGCAATTAAAACGCTGGTGGCTGATATCTGTTTTTGTAGTAATATGGTTTGCAGGATATTCTCTGAATTCTATTGTGTGGACGCATCCTGTGGCTGATGAAATTAAAGTGAGTATTATTCAAGGCAATGTACCGCAAGCGACCAAGTGGGATCCAAAACAAATCTTTAAAACATTAGCTCTTTACCAAGCGCGTACAGAACAACACTGGGACAGCGATTTAATTGTTTGGCCAGAAAATGCGACCCCCATTTTTTATCATCAAGCGAAAAAGCTATTTTTTGACCCTCTGGGTGAATTAGCAAAGCAGAATAATACTGATTTATTAATTGGTTTGCCGGTGAAAGCGGATGATTCAGATGCGTATTTCAACAGTATGATGTCGTTAGGTTCAAGCCACGAGTTTTATTATAAACGCCATTTAGTACCCTTTGGTGAGTTTGTACCCTTTGCATGGCTACGCGGCTTGATTGCTTTCTTTGATTTGCCAATGTCTTCTTTTGAGCAGGGACCAGAAGCACAAGGTTTATTTGATGTGGCAGGCCAGAAAATTGGTGCATCAATTTGTTTTGAAGATGTTTTTTCAAATGAAATATTAACAGCATTACCCGAAGCGACTATTCTAGTGAATGCGAGTAATAATGGCTGGTATGGTGATTCTTTTGCGCCGCACCAGCATTTACAAATTTCGCAAAATAGAGCATTAGAAACGGGGCGACCTATTGTGCGGGCAACGACAAATGGTATTTCGGCTTTTATTGATGAGCAAGGTTATATTCAAATACGATCACAACAGTTTAAAGAGCAGGTGTTAACGGCAATGGTGCAACCACGACAAGGAGCAACCCCATATGTTGCTTTTGGTCAATGGACTGTATTCTTATTGTCACTATTTATGTTAATGATCTGGGCATATCATCGAGTTAAATTTTAAATGCAGTTTCTTACCATACAACGAATATTAGGTATTTTGCTTAGCTTGTTTAGCGTCACCTTGCTACCTCCTATTGCGGTATCCTTGTTTTATGATGATGGTTCGACGCAAGCTTTTGTTGATGCTTTTGCACTTTTATTTATTGCCGGATTACTGATCTGGTTGCCTGTGCGTAATCATAAAAAAGAGTTAAAAATACGTGATGGATTTTTAATTGTTGTTATGTTTTGGGTAACCTTAGGGCTTTCGGGAGCTGCTCCTCTTTTTTTATCACAAGTGCCCTCAATGACATTTACTGATGCCGTTTTTGAATCTATTTCAGGGCTTACAACTACAGGAGCGACGGTGTTAACAGGGCTTGATGATCTTCCAAGAGGCATTTTGTTTTATCGTCAGTTTTTATCATGGTTAGGAGGGATGGGGATTGTGGTCTTAGCTGTGGCAATCTTGCCTCTACTAGGTGTTGGGGGGATGCAACTATATCGTGCTGAAACGCCCGGGCCAATGAAAGATTCAAAATTAACCCCGCGTATTACTGAAACAGCGAAAGCGCTTTGGTTTATCTATCTGGGCATTACGGTCGCGTGTGCTTTGGCTTTTAGATGGGCAGGAATGAGTTGGTTTGATGCGGTAGGTCATAGTTTTACAACCGTTTCATTAGGCGGTTTTTCTACACATGATGGTAGTATCGGGTATTTTAATAGTGTTACAGTAGAAATGATAACGGTCGTATTTATGTTGATATCAGGGATGAATTTTACGCTGCATTTTTTAGCATGGCGTCTCCGTTCAATCCGACATTATGGATCTGATGCAGAGTTAAGAACTTTTCTTGTTATCCTTTTCGGTGTGGCAGCAGTCACTGCAGCTTATCTTTATTTTACCCATACTTTTACTGATCCATGGGTAGCAATTCATGAAGCCTTATTTCAAACGATTTCAATAGGTACATCGGCTGGCTTTACCACATCTGAATTTTATTTTTGGCCTAGTTTCGTGCCTATATTATTACTGATGACGAGCTATATAGGAGGCTGTGCAGGATCGACAGGTGGCGGAATAAAAGTCATTCGAGTCATGCTGCTATTTAAACAGGGCTATCGAGAAGTATTGCGACTTATTCACCCTAATGCAATCTTTGCAATAAAAGTAAATGATAAGGCGATACCACGGAAAGTAGTGGGGGCTGTTTGGGGTTTTTTCGCTTTGTATGTCTTTTGTTTTGGTACGATGCATTTGTTTCTGATGGCAACGGGGCTGGATATTATTACTTCCTTTTCGGCCGTAACAGCTTGTTTGAATAATTTGGGTCCAGGCTTAGGGGAAGTAGGAGCTAACTTTGGTTCCATCAACTCACCTGCAAAATGGATGTTATGTATGGCTATGTTATTGGGGCGTTTGGAAATATTCACCTTGTTAGTGGTGTTAAGCCCTGCTTTCTGGAGGCGTTAAACAGTGGATGCTTTGCAAAATAAATGGGATACTATTTATCGCAATAAATCATCAAAATTAACAGCATCATTTGTATTAGCAAATTATAGCTACCTGCTACCAACAGAAGGAATAGCTTTGGATCTTGCCTGTGGGCAGGGGGGGAATGCACTATTTTTAGCACAAGCCGGTCTTGAAGTTCAGGCTTGGGATGTGTCATCCGTAGCAATAAAGCAGTTAAAAAAACACGCTAAATTAAAAAACCTTGATATTCATGCATGTGTACATGATGTTATTAGCTCTCCGCCATTACCCGAAAGCTTTGATGTTTTGGTGGTAAGTTTTTTCTTAGATCGTGCATTATGTGCTCAACTTTATTCGGCATTAAAGCCTGGGGGTATGTTGTTTTACCAGACATATTGCCAACAAAAAACAAGCGAGCAAGGGCCAAAGAACCCTGATTACTTATTGGCCGATAACGAGTTGTTGGAACTATTTTCACAAATGAAAGTGCGCATTTATCAGCAAGATGCCCTATTAGGAGATCACAATAAAGGGCTGAGAAATCAAGCTATCTTAGTGGCAGAGAAGCGATAAGGGGACGAACTAAATAAAAAGCTTGCTGTCATAGGCATTGATCAGTAGAATTACGCGGTTCTAAGTCTCTCAGCTTCATTTTGTTCTGAGGGGTTAACATATATTAATTTAATGAGTATAGATTATGAAAGCGGGTATCCATCCAGAATATAATGAAATTGAAGTGACATGTAGTTGTGGTAATAAATTTAAAACAAGCTCAACACGTGATAAAGCGCTTACATTAGATGTTTGCTCTGAATGTCATCCATTTTACACGGGCAAGCAAAAAGTATTAGATACTGCGGGTCGTGTTGATAAATTCCGCCAAAAATACGGAAAATAAGGGTCACCAGATTTAGTTCTGAGAAAGGAAGATAGTGTGATTGTAAAAAATACATATCGCAGCATATTACGAAGCCTCTGCTTATTATTAGTAGGGGCTTTGTTGTTTATGGGGCTTACAGGGTGTGCACAAAATCCGGTTACAGGTAAAAGTGACTTTGTTATGCTCAGCGAAGATAGCGAAATCGCTATGGGCAGGGCGAATCACCCCAAAATTATCGAGCAATATGGCCGCTATGATAATGAGGAAGTTCAGCAATATGTTCAATCCGTAGGTGAGAAACTGGCGAGTGTAAGTCATCGTAAAAACTTAGTTTATCGATTTACAGTTTTAGATTCCCCTGTTATCAATGCATTTGCTCTACCAGGTGGCTATGTCTATATCACTCGTGGCTTGATGGCCTATTTAGGTTCAGAGGCGGAATTAGCTGCTGTATTAGGGCATGAAATTGGTCATGTAACTGCGCGTCATGGTGTGCGCCAACAAAGTGCAGCGCAAGCAGCCAACTTGGGCTATACCATCGGTGCAATTCTTCTTCCGGGGCTTCGAGGTTCAGGTGCGCAAAATATATTTAATATTTTGGGCGGAGCTTTACTGAGTGGCTATGGGCGTGAACATGAGTTAGAAGCAGATGGGTTAGGCGCAGAATATATTGCACGAGCGGGTTACGATCCTAAAGCAATGATTGAAGTTATTCGGGTTTTAAAAGATCAAGAAGAATTTGCTGCAGAGCAAGCAAAAAGACAAGGTCGTGAAGCACAAGGCTACCACGGTTTGTTTGCAAGTCATCCAGATAATGATACTCGCTTACAAGGTGTGGTTGCTGCAGCACAGAAATATGCAAATGGGGAACGAAGGGTCATTAATAAAAAGACCTATTTAATGAAAATAAATGGCCTGACTTTTGGAGACAGTGAACAACAAGGTATTCGTTCTGGGCGAAACTTTTACCATTTGGCAATGGACTTTGCTATTAGTTTTCCAAATGGATGGCAGATCAATAATAATCCAACTAGCCTGCAAGCTATTTCAGTGGGCGGAAAGGCTTTTATTGAGGTGGGTGTTGATGATGTTAATCGCAAGTTATCACCAGAAGAATTTATTCGGCAGCGCTTAAAAGTGACAAACTTAAAATCAGGACGCACTTTAAATGTTGATAATTTAAAGGGTTATACCGGATTATTTGCAAGCAAAGATGGTCGACCAGTTAGGGTTTCGGTTATTTACAAAGGAACACAAGCATTCATATTTTTTGCAACGACCAAAGAGGCAAAGGAGTTTAATCATTTTGATAAGGACTTTATTGATACGGCTGTCAGTTTTCATCGTTTAAGAAAAAATGAAAAACGTTTAGCTAAAGCCGAAAAAATTGAAATTGTGACAGTAACAAAAAAAGATAGCTATGCTAAGTGGGCTTTGACATCGCGCATAACAAATAGCCCTGAATCACAACTTCGTTTACTAAACGGTGATTACCCTCAAGGGAAGCTAGAGCCAGGTACACAGGCTAAACGAGTAAAATAATCGGAGTAGATACCTGAAAATGAAATGAGCACTCTATTTTCACCAGAAAAAGATCAAAATAGATTGCCATCTTCCGCAGCATTTGGATCAATATAACCTCCTCCACTATCGCTGTTATCAATTAGGATAGGATCTAGTTTAGGGAGGAAGCCGCTGCGGAATGTTTCAGAAATAGCATTTTCGGTATCTGCCCTTGCTAACAGCCCTGTTTTCGGATCAATTTTTACTGTTACCATGCCAACAGGTTTCTTTAATGGTTCTTCAGGCATATCGTCAAGCGCAACCTTCATAAAGTCCATCCACATAGGAAGTGCCGCTCTTCCACCGTATTCACCGCGGCCTAAAGATTTTGGAGAATCAAATCCGACCCAACTGATGGCAACTAGTTCTGGATGAAAGCCATTAAACCATGCATCCACTTGCTCATTAGTTGTGCCTGTTTTTCCTGCGAGATCTTTTCGTCCAAGTGCCATTGCTTTGCGACCTGTTCCATATCGCACGACATCACGCAATAAACTATTCATTATGTAGTTGTTTTGTGGTGTCATTACACGCTTGGCAGGCTTTATCTCTGCAGTATTAGACTCATCAGTTATTTGTGATTGAGTGGTCGCTATACATGTTTCACAAACAGTAGCTGGTTGTGCTTGCATTAAAATTTTACCGGAAGCATCTTCTATTCGTGAAATAATATATGGTTCAACTCGATAGCCACCATTAGCAAGCACAGAATAGGCTCGAGCCATATCCCATGGAGAGACGCTGCCGCTACCTAAAGCAAGTGAGAGACTTCGCGGAAATTTGCTGGTGTCAAAACCAAACCTGCTGACATAATCGATAACATAGTCAATACCGATATCTCGCAAAATTCTAATTGAAACAAGATTGCGGGAATTGATTAAAGCAATGCGTAATCGCGTAAGACCGTAAAATTTACCGCTAGAATTTTTAGGGCGCCAAACATTCTCTAAACTGGGATCATCAAGGACAACAGGTGCATCATTTATAAGTGTTGCGGCTGTATAGCCTTTTTCTAGTGCAGCAGAATACATAAAAGGTTTAAAACCTGAACCTGGTTGCCGTAGTGATTGAGTAACGCGGTTAAATTTATTCTGAAAATATTCAAACCCACCCGTTAAGGCTGTTACTGCCCCATCAAAAGGAGAAACGGCAATAATTGCCCCTTCTACTTCTGGCAGTTGTGCCAATTGCCATTTTTTTTTGTTATTTTGCCTCATATAAATGACATCACCAACATTTAATACGTCTGTCATTTTTGTAGGTATCCTGCCTTTACTATTGGTGCCTAATTGTTTTCTTGCCCATGCAAGATCTTTAAGATCAAGTGTTATTATCCCGGCTTGTTTGACATAAATATGGGCAAGTTTAGGCTCTAGTGTTATAACGATCCCTGCGGACAAAGGGCCAATACGTTCAAAAGTGGATAATAATTGCTCATAATCCTCTGTAGTCATTCCTTCTTCAATAGAAAGCGTATTTTGAGCACCACGGAATCCATGGCGTTTATCATAGGCAAGCAAAGCTGATTGTAGTGCATTATTAGCTGCTTGCTGGTGTTTAGCACGGATAGTCGTATGTACATTCAATCCCATGCTATAGGCTTCATCACCATATTGTTCAATTACTTTTGTACGAACCATTTCAGCAATATAAGGTGCATAAACATCAACAGTACGGTGGTGATAACTGGCAGTAATGGGTGCTTCAGTAGCTGTTAGGTACTCTTGCTGTTTGATATAACCAACTTGCCACATGCGGCGAAGCACATAATCACGACGTAATTTTGCACGATCGGGATTAACAAGAGGATTAAATTTTGATGGTGCTTTGGGGAGACCTGCAATCATGGCAAACTGCGGCAAACTAAGCTCGTTTAATGGCTTTCCATAATATACATTAGCAGCCGCTCCTACACCATAAGAGCGGTTACCCAAATAAATCTTGTTTAAATAAAGCGCAAGAATTTCTTCTTTAGTGAGGATCTGTTCAATTTGCAGTGCTAAAATAATTTCATTTAATTTTCTGAGGTATGTTTTTTCACGACTCAAGAAAAAATTACGGGCAACTTGCATGGTAATTGTACTGCCACCCTGCGCCTTTACCCCTGTAGTTGCCAGCGAATAAACTGCTCGAAGAATACCTTGATAATCAACTCCAGGATGACTAAAAAAGCGATCATCTTCGGCAGCAAGCACAGCTCGGATGAGTGGGGTAGGTATATCTTTATATTCAAGTGGAATTCGTCGTTTTTCACCAAATTCAGCAATCAATAAACCTTCGGAACTAAAAATTCTGAGGGGCACTTGTAACTGTGTTTCCCTAAGCACGCTGGCATCTGGTAGTTTAGGTGCTAACGTTTTATAAACGGTCACGGCCGTAACCGCTATTAAACTAAGAAGAAGGATGACAGCGATAAGAAGTCGACGTACGAGTTGATACATAATATAATTTTTATTAAATAGTATTTCAAAGCGGCTAGTATATACTATATACCCGTGACCATTGAAAGTGCAGATTTCTATCGCACATACTGATTGCGATGACTTCGTTATATTATTGAGCAATAGACAAGAAATTGCTCCTGCATTTCTTGCATACACTCCATCCATGGAGGTAAATGACTATTACATCAATAATATGCCTTGTCCTCACAACCATTATGC
>CAYSGK010000029.1:12057-15036 GCA_964430395.1 uncultured Methylophaga sp. | reverse complement strand
TAGCAAAGGCTTTATTATATTTGATTATTCATTCACATTCAGACTATTTATACCCGTGACCATTAATACTGCAATTTCAATGATCACGGGTATACATTATTGTTAGGTAGGTAGTTACTCTTATTCAAAGGTAAAAATATCTGTGCCCCGCTCATCCATCAATTCTAAAGCACGCCCACCCCCTCGAGCGACACAGGTCAATGGATCTTCCGCAACAATTGCGGGCAAGCCTGTTTCTTCGCTCAGCAAACGAGCAATATCTCTTAATAGTGCGCCACCGCCTGTTAATACAATTCCTCGCTCAGCAACATCTGCACCTAATTCTGGTGGAGTTTGTTCTAAAGCTGCTTTCACGGCAGAAACAATTCCTGACAATGGGTCTTGTAATGCTTCTAAGATTTCGTTGCTATTTAACATAAAGCTACGCGGTATGCCTTCCGCTAAATTGCGTCCTCGCACTTCCATTTCTTGCACTTCATTACCCGGATAGGCTGAACCAATTTCTTTTTTAATTTTCTCAGCGGTAGATTCACCAATCAATGTGCCATAGTTACGACGGATATAATTAATAATAGCTTCATCAAATAAATCACCACCAATACGCACTGATGCAGAATAAACGATACCGTTTAATGAGATAACGGCTACTTCTGTTGTACCACCGCCAATATCTAACACCATCGAACCACTAGCTTCTTCAACTGGCATGCCTGCACCAATCGCTGCGGCCATTGGTTCTTCAATCAAAAATACGTCTCGTGCGCCTGCACCTGCCGCAGATTCACGGATTGCGCGACGCTCAACCTGTGTTGAACCACAAGGAACGCAAACTAATACGCGCGGACTTGGCTTTAAAAAGCGTCCTTCATGCACTTTACGAATAAAATGTTGCAACATTTTTTCAGTAACCGTGAAGTCAGCTATAACACCATCTTTTAAGGGTCTAATTGCAGTAATATTGCCCGGTGTTCGGCCTAACATTTGTTTTGCCTCCATCCCCACAGCAGCAATAGAACGTGGCCCGCCAGGGCCTTTATCTTGCCGTATAGCAACCACTGAAGGCTCATCAAGTACGATGCCCTGACCTCGCACATAAATCAGTGTATTTGCCGTACCTAAATCAATAGACAAATCATTAGAAAACATTCCGCGTATACGTTCAAACATTAAAAAACCACAATCAAATAGATAAAAAACGATACTTTATCAATGCACTGGGCTGTTGAGCAAGCCAGTAATGATTTAAACTTGATACTTTTAACACTATTTACTTTTGGAACCGTCGATGAGTTTAGATAAAACCGATGTAGAAAAAATTGCACACTTAGCACGCTTGGCTATTGATGATGCCGATATACCTGAGTATGCGCGCGATCTAACCAATATTTTTGATCTTGTAGAGCAGATGAATCAAGCAGATACTAGCGATATTTTACCGATGGCGCATCCTTTAGATGCCCATCAACGTTTGCGCTCAGATGTGGTTAAAGAAACCGATCAGCGCGAATTATTCCAATCGATTGCGCCAAAAACAGATTCTGGTGTTTATCTCGTCCCACAAGTTATTGAGTGACCGATAAAACGACCATCACAAATTACTATCGCAGCAACGAAATAAATTATAGGCAAATACATGCACAACAAATCTTTATCTGAACTATCGGCATCATTACAGTCTGGTGAATTCACCAGTGTCGAATTAACGCAACATTATCTTGACCGCATTAACAAACATAACGGCGCTCTTAATGCATTTATCACTGTGGCCGACCAACATGCCCTCAAACAAGCTGAAGCAGCCGATTTGCGTTTGCAACAAAAAACAGCGGGCAAATTAACGGGGATCCCACTCGCTCACAAAGATATTTTCTGCACACAAGGTCTACTCACTAGTTGCGCATCAAAAATGTTAGATAATTTTATTTCTCCTTATGATGCAACCGTTGTTGAAAAAATCAATGCCGCTGGCATGGTGACATTGGGCAAAACCAATATGGATGAATTTGCAATGGGTTCATCAAACGAAACTAGCTTTTATGGTGGCGTTAAAAACCCATGGGATCTTGATCGTGTACCAGGCGGTTCATCAGGTGGTAGCGCGGCAACCATGGCGGCACGATTAGCACCTATTGCAACGGGTACTGATACCGGTGGTTCTATCCGCCAGCCCGCATCTTTATGTAATTTAACCGGCTTGAAACCCACTTATGGTCGTATTTCACGTTATGGCATGATTGCCTTTGCATCAAGCTTAGATCAAGCAGGGCCTATGGCAGCTAGTGCTGAAGATGCCGCATTATTACTCAATGAAATGGCAGGTTTTGATGAACGCGATTCAACCAGTGTTGAGCGCGATGTGCCTGATTACACCGAAAATCTAAATGATTCTTTAGAAGGTTTAACAATTGGCTTACCAAAAGAATTTTTTGATAACGGTTTAGATTCTGATGTCGCAGCAACAATTCAAGCCGCTATTAAAACCTATGAATCATTAGGCGCGACAGTTAAAGAAATCACCCTGCCAAATTCAGAGCTAGCTGTGCCGACTTATTATGTCGTTGCTCCTGCTGAATGTTCGTCAAATTTATCACGAATGGACGGCGTACGCTTTGGTTACCGTTGTGACAACCCTAAAGATCTTGATGATCTTTATTTTCGTTCACGTGGCGAAGGTTTTGGCGAAGAAGTAAAACGCCGTATTATGATCGGTACTTATGCCCTATCAGCCGGTTATTACGATGCTTATTACTTAAAAGCACAGCAATGCCGCCGTTTAATTAGTGATGATTTTAAACAAGCATTCAATGATGTCGATGTCATTATGGGACCAACAGCACCGACCACTGCTTTTAAAGCAGGTGAAAAAACTGATGATCCTGTTGCTATGTACTTGGCCGACATTTATACCATCAGCACCAACTTGGCAGGTTTACCGGGCATGTCTATTCCGGCGGGTTTTGTAAACGGTTTACCTGTTGG
>CAYSGK010000029.1:0-11957 GCA_964430395.1 uncultured Methylophaga sp. | reverse complement strand
CAGGTTTACCGGGCATGTCTATTCCGGCGGGTTTTGTAAACGGTTTACCTGTTGGTTTGCAATTAATTGGTAACTATTTTGAAGAAGCTAAATTATTGAATATCGCGCATAAATATCAACAAGAAACTGATTGGCATCAGCAAGTGCCTGATGCATACAAGTAATCTACCTGCTGTTACTTTAACAATGCACCCATTCCATATATTTTTATCTGTATTCAATCTATGTTGTGCTACATTATTGATGAGTGATAAAACATATATAGTCGAATTTGCATTTATCGGTGAGATTATTGGGAATAGCTTAGCCGTTATTACTCTGTTTCTATTGTTACCTTTATTAAGCATGAGATTCTATAATAGAGCTCATCATCAGTTTCTGAAACAGCACTCGCTCGGCTTATTTAATGGTGTTTTTATAATATTATTTTGGATATATATCTTTAATACAGGCACCCCATTTCTGCAAGATTGAGAATATTTATGAAAGCATCAGAACTCTTTATCCGCAGTCTCGAAAACGAGGGTGTTGAATACATCTTTGGCATTCCGGGTGAAGAAAATCTAGATGTGATGGATGCCTTACTAGACTCTAAAATTAAATTTATCACCACGCGCCACGAGCAAGGTGCTGCATTTATGGCTGATGTTTATGGCCGACTAACAGGTCGTGCAGGTGTATGCTTGGCTACACTCGGCCCCGGTGCTACCAATCTGATTACTGGTGTGGCCGATGCCAATATGGATCATGCGCCATTGGTAGCTATTGCCGGACAAGCTTCAACTAATCGTTTACATAAAGAATCGCATCAAGTACTTGATTTAGAGGCGATGTTTTTGCCGATCACCAAATATTCAACACGTATTGTCGGCCCGCAAGCCATCACAGAAATTGTGCGTAAAGCCTTTAAAGTCGCACAAACTGAAAAAACCGGCGCATGTTTTATTGAATTCCCCGAAAACATTGCAGAAATGGATATTGACGATACGCCGCTCTATGTAAAACATGCGCAAGCTCCTGAGCCTGCAATAGAACAAGTAGAAAGTGCCGCAGCCATTATCTCCAAGGCTTCCAATCCTATTATCTTGGCAGGCAATGGTGTAATACGAGCCCAAGCATCACAAGCACTAGCCAATTTTGCCGAGGATCTGGGCATTCCTGTCGCCAATACGTTTATGGCAAAAGGTGTTATCCCTTTCCGTCATCCGCTGGCATTAGGCAGTGTGGGTCTACAATCAAATGACTATATCAGTAGTGGCTTTGCTAATGCCGATGTAATTATTTGCATAGGCTACGATATGGTCGAATATCACCCTTATCTATGGCACCCGTCACGTAATCGCACCATTATTCATATTGATGCTACCCATGCCGAAGTTGATGCCTACTACAGTGTTGTTGTCGGCGTAATTGGCAATATCAGCCATAGCCTTGATCGCATCGCAAAAATTAGCACGCCCCATCAAAATAAAACAATGAGAACCTTGCGTGATAGTCTGGTCAAAGATATGAACCAACATCGTGATGATGTTGAATTCCCCATCAAACCACAAAAAATCATTTGGGATTTACGCACCGCGATGGATTTAAAAGACATTGTGATCTGTGATGTCGGCGCACATAAAATGTGGATGTCACGTATGTTCCGTTGCGAACACCCCAACACCTGCATTATCTCAAATGGTTTTGCTAGCATGGGTATTGCCGTACCCGGTGCCATCGCTGCCAAATTAGCCCACCCAGAACAAAAGGTTGTTGCAGTAACAGGCGATGCCGGATTTTTGATGAATTCACAAGAAATTGAAACCGCTATTCGCCTCAATATCGCCATTGTCATTCTAATTTGGAATGATGCTAGCTACGGGTTAATTGAGTGGAAACAACAAAATCAATTTGGCCGCACCAGCAATGTCAAATTCACCAATCCAGACTTTGTGCAATATGCGGAATCATTTGGTGCTCATGGTGTCAAAATTGAAGAGACACAACAACTTATGCCTGAATTAAAAGCGGCACTTACTCGCAACACCGTGACCATTATTGATTGCCCAGTTGATTATCGTGAGAACTTAAAACTCACTGAAACATTGGGCCAACTAACCTCAACCGACTAATAAGGTATCTAGTATGAATCGTCATGCCATCTTTGCTATTGCCCTTGTGGTAGGGTTATTTGCTATTAATTGGTTTAACCATAGTGGGCAAAATACTCTACCCTCAATGAGCTTTAATGATATTGATCATAAAAGCCTGTCATTTGATGAATTTAAAGGCAAACCGATACTGGTGACATTTTGGGCTACCGACTGCCCCGGATGTATTGCTGAAATCCCTGAGCTACTTGAATTGCATGAGACCTATGCCAAACAAGGGCTCACCATGATTGCCGTCGCTTTGGCACATGATACGCCCAAACATATCAAAGCGATGCGTAGCGAGCGCAAGCTACCCTATATAATCACATGGGATAAAGATGCCTCCATTGCCCAAGCATTTGGCAATGTACGTGTCACTCCTACCCATTTTTTAATTGATCCTAACGGTGAAATTGTGATGCGCAAAATTGGTAGTCTAAATCCTATTCGACTCGAAGCTATGTTACATGGCATGGGGCTTAAGGAATCTTAATCCTATTCCGATTACACATTAAGCCATAAATATGGTATAAAGTTCGGCTTTGTAAGCCCTTATTTGTAAACTAATGAACAGCGAGTAAGGGATATTTTAGTTAGGGGGAGTTCTTTCCTTAACATTGTAAATGTTCAACAGGAGCGATTTAATATGGCACGAGTATGTCAGGTAACGGGTAAACGCCCAATGGCTGGGAACAATGTTTCTCATGCACACAATAAAACAAGACGTCGGTTTCTTCCAAACCTTCACCCACATCGTATTTGGGTTGAATCAGAAAACCGTTGGGTTAAATTACGTGTAAGTAATCACGGTTTACGCATTATCGACAAGAAGGGCATTGATGCAGTTTTAGCTGACATCCGAGCTCGTGGCGAAAAAGTTTAGGAGATTAAATCATGCGCGAAAAAATTAAATTAGTATCGTCAGCTGGCACAGGCCACTACTACACTACAGACAAAAACAAACGTACAATGCCTGAAAAACTGGAAATGAAGAAATTTGATCCAGTTGTTCGCAAACACGTTATGTATAAAGAAGCTAAAATCAAATAAGCTTTTAATACCTCAAATATTAAAACCCGCTTCTGCGGGTTTTTTTATGTCTAGTTTTTATTAATTCCGTTAAAATTTAAAAATGAGCCAATCAATATACGATGTCATTATTCTAGGTGCGGGAGCATCAGGCTTACTTTGCGCCTTTACTGCCGCACAACGAGGTCGCAGTGTTTTGGTCATTGAAAAGGCCAATAAAGTCGGCAAAAAGATTTTAATGTCGGGTGGTGGAAAGTGTAATTTCACCAATTATTTCGTAGAAGCAACTAATTTCATTTCTAACAACCCCCATTTTTGTAAAGCAGCCTTAAACCGCTATACTCAATGGGATTTCATTGCACTTGTCGAAAAGTATGGCATTGAATATGAAGAACGCGAGCATGGCCAATTATTTTGTAAAAACTCGGCTAAAGAAATTTTGGCTATGTTACTAGACGAATGTGAGCAAGCTGGTGTCAAGATTGAAACAGACTGTAACCTAACTGAAATTAAAGCGCTAACCTCAGCACAAAAAACAACTAATCACTATCAAATCAATCTTAAACAGAAACAGAGTAAGCTCACTCTATCCTGCCAATCTTTAGTGGTGGCGACTGGGGCGCTGTCCATCCCCTCTTTAGGTGGCAGTGGGCTTGGTTATGAAATCGCACATCAATTTGATATCGCTGTTACAAAACGACAAGCTGGTTTGGTACCTTTCATGTTTAGTGATTATATGAAGCCTATTTGTGATCATTTATCTGGTTTAGCACTTAAGGCTACAGTCCATTGCAATCATCAACAATTTACTGAAAACATCTTGTTTACTCACCGAGGTCTTAGCGGCCCTGCAATTTTACAAATATCTAATTATTGGTCTCCAGGGGATGAGGTTATCATTAATTTATTACCCGATCTTGAAGCCGCTGAGTGGTTGATTTTGTCGAAAGGAAAACAGGGTAAAAGCCTATTAAAAACTGTCTTAAGCCATAAACTAGCCAAGCCCCTAGTGAATGAATTACAAACACTTTGGTGGCAAGAACGCTCCGAAACACCCTTAGCCGAATTCAGTGACAAGCAGCTCATTCTTATTGGAAACCTGATTAACAAGTGGTCTGTTAAACCTTCTGCCACCGAAGGTTACCGTACGGCCGAGGTGACTTTAGGCGGTGTAAGCACAGATGAAATAAGTTCAAAAACAATGGAAGCCAAGCATCAGCCTAATCTCTATTTTATAGGTGAAGCATTAGATGTTACCGGGCACCTTGGTGGTTATAACTTTCAATGGGCTTGGTCTTCTGGCTATAGCGCCGGCATATTTGTTTAATTTCTTGAAATCTATCCAGATCTAATTTTAAAAAAATACGAATAGATCGGTTTTTTTATATTCACCAATAAGTTACTATTTAGCTATTAAGACATGGAAGGTATGGTGACCATTTGGATATTAACAATTATCAAACTGTTGTTGCACGACAACCTATCTTTGACCGGGACTTAAGTATTTATGCTTATGAACTACTGTATCGAGGAGAATTGCGAACGGAAGATAATTCCTTAAGTGGTAAATCAGGTGATTCTGCTACAAGCCAGGTGATTAATGATGCCTTTATAGATTTTGGTATAGAAAAAGTGGTGGGCAAACACATTGCTTTTTTAAATATGACACGTGGTCATCTTATCAAAGGCGAGCCACTGCCTTTTGCTCACGATCAAGTGGTATTAGAAATTTTAGAAGATATTGCGGCAGATGTTGAAGTTATTACTGCCGTAGAAAAATTAGCCGATCAAGGTTATAGAATTGCATTAGATGATTTTGTTTTTAATGAGTCTTTATGGCCTCTTATCAAGCTAGCCGATATCATTAAGATCGATATATTGGCATTAAGCTCAGAAGAGCTTGAGCAGCATGTTTCCTTATTAAAACAAGAAGATGTAAAGTTATTAGCAGAAAAAGTAGAGTCACAACAACAATTTGAGCACTGTAAGGCTTTAGGTTTTGACTATTTCCAAGGCTTCTTTTTTAGCAGACCTTCACTTATTAAAGACAGTCCTCTTCCAGGCAGCCAGCTTCATATTCTAAACTTAATTGCCGGGCTACATGATCCTAAAATGGATTTTGATGAAATTGAAGAATTGATTAGTCATGATGTCAGCTTGAGCTATAAACTATTAAAATTACTAAACTCGGCGGCCTTTGCTCTGCCACAAAAAGTTGACTCTGTTAAACAAGGTTTAGTCATTTTGGGGTTTGATGCTATTAAAGCATGGACAACATTAATAGCGTTACATTCAATTAATCCAATAACACCAGAGTTAACGACGCTCACTTTAATTAGAGCCAAAATGTGTGAAAACTTGGCAAATGATTTTAATTGCAAGCCCGAAACAGCTTTTACTGTAGGCTTATTTTCTACCATAGAAGCCATGTTGCTTCATCCCAAAGATGAATTACTTGAAGCCTTACCTCTTACTGCTCCCGTAAAACAAGCCTTGTTAACTCAACAGGGTGAATTAGGGGAAATGCTAAAAATAGTTATGTTATGTGAACATGGATTATGGGATAATATAACTCCACCTCCAATAAGTATTGCAGATTTTGGAGAGGCTTACTTGAATGCAACGCAATGGGCGATTGATATCCAAACATCACTTTAATTTATGTCAGATTCTCCTCTTCTTAACGTTAGCTCACTGTCTCGAATTTTCGGCACGCAACACGCTGTTAGTGATGTTAGTTTTAGCATTAACAAAGGTGAAGTGCTCGGTTTCTTAGGCCCAAATGGTGCCGGTAAAAGCACGACAATGAAGATGATCAGTGGTAATTTAGCACCTAGTTCTGGTGAAATAACCATTAATGGCTACGACTTATTAACACAAGCAAAACAAGCCAAAGCCCATATTGGCTATTTGCCTGAACAACCACCACTATATAAAGAACTGACCGTTAAAGAGTTTTTATCTTTTTGTGCTCAAATTAACCAAATCCCATCCGCAAAGCGAAATAAAGCAATCAATATTGCCATCGAACGCTGCGGTCTAAAAAATGTTGCTCGGCGGCTGATTGGCCACTTATCAAAAGGTTTTCAACAACGTGTCGGCATTGCTCAAGCCATAATTCATTCACCAGCAGTTGTGATTCTTGATGAGCCTACATCTGGGTTAGATCCTATTCAAATCAAAGAAATTCGCCATTTAATTCGTGAAATAGCCAGCGAACACAGTGTTATTTTATCAACACATATACTGCCTGAGGTGCAAACCTTATGTGATCGCGTTCAAATCATTAATAACGGTAAATTGATTTTTAGTGATACGCTTTCCGGCCTTAGTCAGCATATGCAGGCATCAAGCTTATTAGTGACATTAAATGCGCCACCAACACGCGTGCAACTTTATACTTTAGAGGGTGTGACGTCTATAGAGTCGCTTTCCCCTACGCAGTTTAAACTGCACTATCATCCAGAACATAATCCTACCGAATTATTGCTTGAACAAGCAGTGAGTCGACAATGGCAATTAATGGAGTTAACACCCATACAGCATTCTTTAGAAGATACCTTTATGAATATTATTCAACAAGAAAACATATCTATGGAACACGCATAATGTGGCCACTTGCTAAAAATGAACTTTATCGATTATTTCTGTCGCCTCTAGCATGGGTTATTTTGGCTCTCAGCCAAGTGATCCTTGCATATTTATTTTTAACGCATATCGATTATTTTATACAAATTCAGGCCAAGATATCGGCTATTCCAGGTGCACCGGGTGTCACCGAGCTGGTTGCAACACCGTTATTAAATAATGCTGCCACTATTTTATTATTGCTGACTCCACTTATTACGATGCGACTTATTGCTGAAGAAAGACGCAATGAAAACTTGCCCCTTTTATTATCTGCCCCACTTTCTATGATTCAGATTGTATTAGGGAAATTTTTAGGCACTTTGGGATTCTTCATCATATTCTTACTTTTACTCAGCCTTATGCCACTATCTCTTGCCGTTGGAAGCCACTTAGACTTTGGTCTGCTAGCCGCAGCATTTTTAGGATTAACCTTACTTGTTGCCAGCTTCACTGCCATTGGTTTGTTTTTATCTTCACTGACTAAACAGCCTTCCATTGCCGCCATCATAAGCTTTGCCAGCTTATTTTTATTATGGATCATTGATTGGGCATCGCAATCCACAGGCATTTTTAGTTGGTTATCATTATTAAATCACTACCAACCGTTATTACAAGGTGAGGTGCATACTAGAGATATTGCTTATTACCTTATTGTAATTGCTGTGTTTTTAATTCTTACTGTTCGTCATCTTGATTCCGAGCGCTTAAACTAATGAACATCACTCCAAAGACAAAACTACAGTTAAAAATACAAAATGGTGTTTTCTATGTATTACTAATTGCCGCGGTAATATTACTAGCCCAACTAAGTTTAAAAACAGATAGCTATAGCGATTGGACAGCAAATAGCCGCCACAGTTTATCAAGCACAACAAAAGACTTACTCTCTCAGCTTGATCAAAAGATCACTATTCAGGCTTTTATCAGTCAAAACAATGAATATCGTGATGCGCTACAATCTATTCTAGAACGCTATCAACGTTACACTGACAAACTAGTTATAGAATATATCAACCCAGACTTTTCCCCTGAACTTGTTCGCAGCCTTAATATTCAACAACAAGGTGAAATGGTGGTTTCACTGGGTGAAAAACAGCAACATGTGTATGATCTTTCTGAACAATCTTTAAGCAATGCCATTATTACTGTTTCTCGCCAGCAGCAACAATGGCTATTATTTATTGAAGGCCATGGTGAGCGTACACCACTTAATCAAGCTAACTATAATTTAAGCACATGGGGCGAGCAACTTAATCAAAAAGGCATTAAGTTTAGAGGATTAAATTTGGTTGAGCATAGTCAAATCCCTACAAATACGGCTGCCATTGTTATTGCCAGCCCTGAAACTGCATGGTTAGAAGGTGAAATACAGTTGATTAAAGATTATATTCGTCAAGGTGGAAATTTATTATGGTTAGCTGAACCTGGTAGTTACCAGCACCTAAATAGTCTTGCCGAACAGTTAGGTATTGAATTTGTGCCCGGCACTGTTCTTGACCCCAACGCAGAAACATTAGGCATAACTGATCCACAATTTGTATTGATAACAAATTATGCCAATCACCCCGTCGGTGCTGCTACTACAGGTGTTACCCTCTTCCCTCAAGCAGTTGCTATTGAACATCAGGATCAAAATACTGATTGGCAAACACTGCCTCTATTAACTACGCAAGACAATGCTTGGAGCGAGACAAGTTCCTTAAATGAACAAGAGCCTCCTGTTTTTGATCTAGGAATCGATACTGCTGGCCCACTGAATATTGGCTACTTATTAACACGATTTAATGATGATCGTGATTCAGAGCAACGTATTGCTATTATTGGCGATGGTGATTTTTTATCCAATACCTATATTGGTAACGCCTCCAATATTGAGCTTGGTGTCGCCTTAATAAATTGGTTAGTTGAAGATGATGATCTTATCGCTATTCCTCTAAAAACCACTATCGATAATCAGTTAACGCTTTCAAAAAAACAGTCACTCGTTATAGGGCTTGGTTTTTTAATGGCCATTCCACTATTATTATTAGCCATTGGTTTCTACTTATGGTGGACTCGTCGTAGAAGATGAAATCACGTTATTTGCTCAATATCTTTTTAATTATTTTAGTTTTGGGCTTATATTGGCTCCTTAACCACGATACATCCACACAAGATCAGCAACAAACCTTAACTACAATCTCACATGGTGAAATAACGCAAATACATATTTCTCGACATGGCCTAGATACCATTGCTATACAAAAAAATAAAACGAATTGGCAGCTTATGCAGCCCATCGCTGCGCCAGCAAATAATACCCGTATCAAGTTGTTATTATCTATTTTGAATGCACGTAGCTACGCCCAGCTTAGCCATGCCAATGATGCTACGCTAGCTCAACTTGGTTTTGATAATACCAATACGATACTAAAACTCAATGATGAAAGTTTTCAGTTTGGTGATATTGAAGCCATCAGCAAACGACGCTATGTTTTACACAATGGCATTATTCATTTAGTTGATGATAGCGTGGCACCACTGCTTAATGCCAATGCGGCTAGTTTTATTGATAATAAGCTTATTGCATTAGATCTTCATATTTCAAAACTGCTGATACCCATAATAAATACGGATCAAACACTGTCACTTCACAATATCAGCATTGAGCAAAAAGAAGGCCATTGGACAAGTGACAATAAGCACTTATCCAGCGATCAATTAACAATCTTAATTGATGCATGGCAACATGCTTATGCCTTGCAAGTGCTTCCGTTAAACACTGCCAAATTACCCTTATCTGACCCACATAAAATAATTGTTTGGTTTCAAAACCAAGCAGAGCCCGTTGAATTTGAATTGCAAAAAGATAATAGAACCTTATATTTAAATAGCCCATCACAGCAGTTAAGCTATCAATTCCCACTTTCCATAATGCATCAACTTTTGCCCGATGCCTGAATTACCCGAAGTTGAAACTACACGGCAAGGCATTAGCCCTTTTATAGAAAAGGCCGCTATTAGCGCCGTTACTATCCGTAATTTTTCATTGCGCTGGCCTATACAACAAAATCTAAACAACATATTAACCAATCAAACCGTGCACTCTATTAAACGTCGTGCAAAATATCTTTTATTTCAATGTAATACAGGCACATTAATTATTCATCTTGGTATGTCGGGAAAATTGCGGATCTTAGAATCCAATACTGCGCCCAAAGCAGAAAAGCATGATCATTTCGAGATGCAATTTAATAATGGTCAACTACTCCGTTATAACGACCCCCGTCGGTTTGGGGCTGTATTGTGGACAACAGAGCCCATCGAACAGCATAAATTATTAGCACACCTCGGCCCAGAACCTTTAACAGATGACTTTGATAGCAACTATTTATTTCAACAATCACGCTCTCGAAAATGCAGTATCAAAACACTGATTATGAATGGAAAAGTTGTTGTAGGTGTCGGTAATATCTATGCCAGTGAATCATTATTTCTAGCTAAAATCCACCCTAAAACACGGGCAAATAAGTTAACTAAAAAACAATGTCAGTTATTGGTTGAGGCCATTAAAATAATACTTGCACAAGCCATTAAAGCAGGTGGAACAACACTAAAAGATTTTAGAAAAAGTGATGGTAAGCCAGGATATTTTTCACAAGAACTCAATGTCTACGGCCGTAAAGATGAAGAGTGCACTCAATGCGATGGAACAATTGAGCATTATAAAGAATTACAACGCGCTACCTTCTTCTGCCCAAATTGCCAGCAATAAAACCCCGTTCCGTCATTCCGGTAGCTTGTAGCCGGAATCTTTGGGCGGTTAAAATATCAACAATAATTCAAGAAAACAATAGCGTTGGTTAAGCCCTTTTACTGCTTCGCGAAATAAGCCGCCATTAACTCGATTTCTTCTTGTGTATAACCACTAGCATGTGAATACATAACGGTAGCTTTTCTTTCTCCATTTGTAAATTCTTTCATCTGCTCAACAATATAAGATTCTGATAGACCAGCAAGTGAAGGCGTGCCCCCAACGCTATGACCATTAGTTCCATGACACGCCGCACATGAGGAAGATAATAGCGCCACATTTCTCTCTTGGGCGCTCACTGTAAAAGACAACAATATAAAATAAGCGGCTAGCCCGAAAAGAATTTTGTTACGTTGATACATACTGAATACCTCAATTTAAGAACCCATCATTCCGGTTAAGCGGTTAAGAAACCCCGTCATTACAGTGATCTTTTGAGCCGGGATCCATATTTCAATTAAGCTAGATCCACACTTGAAGCATCCAAGAATGACGTAGTTTAGGATCTACTTAGGTATAATATAGCATTAATCTAAATAAAACATCAAAAATGGCAGAACAACTACATATAGAAGGCATAATATCCGATGAAAGCGGCGGTCTACGCTTAGACCAAGCCTTAGCTCAATTATTCTCTGATTATTCACGCGGGCAACTCACCAAATGGATAAAAGCAGGCTATGTGCAGGTCAATGATAAAAACCTACGCCCGCGTGATTCCGTACTGGGTGGCGAACGTGTTGTGATTGATGCAGAAATAGAAGTAGTCGATGATACATGGACAGCCGAAGCAATTAGCCTAGATATTATTCATGAAGACGATGATGTTATTATTCTTAACAAATCGGCCGGCATGGTGGTTCATCCCGGCGCAGGTAATCATGACGGCACCTTGGTCAACGCCCTACTCCACCATGCACCACAGCTAGAAGGTGTTCCTCGTGCAGGCATCGTGCATCGCATTGATAAAGGCACTACTGGTTTATTAATGATTGCTAAAAATCTACAAGCCCACAATTCATTAGTGAATCAACTTCAAGAACGTACTGTACTGCGTGAATATCAGGCTATATCTATGGGTGTTATGACTGCAGGCGGTACAATAGATGAACCAATCGGTCGACACCCCGTAGATCGTAAACGCCAAGCTGTTCTTGGTTCAGGTAAACATGCCGTTACCCATTACCGCGTAGTTCAACGCTATCGTGCACACACCCATATTCGCTGCAAGCTAGAAACAGGTCGCACCCATCAAATTCGTGTACATATGGCACATATTCGCTATCCACTGTTGGGTGATCCGGTTTATGGTGGACGTATACGCCTTCCTAAAGGCGCCAGTGAGGCTACACAAATAGCACTGCAAGGTT